>REAG01000284.1 GCA_004294265.1 Cytophagales bacterium
AATTTATTTCTCTAGGATTAATTTGAGATTTATAACCCAAATCTTCTAATTTTTTGCTTTGTAAGTTAACGTCATCATAACTTACCTTTTGATTGAATATTTCTCTTACTATATTTGATTTAAATATTTCTTTTAGACTTTTATTATCAGGATTTATTACTAAAAGTCCTTCATTTTCAAACAATTCATTTACCAAACTTAATGTTGCATCGGCTAAATTTGAATTGTTTTTGTAATGATTACAATAATCTTTATTTTTTAGAAATGGTTCAATAAATTCGAAAATACCTTTAGTATCCATCCTGCCAACTGCCCCGTTTTGCTCAGTTTGCCAAGCTATTTTTTTTCCAAATAAATTAAAATGGTTGATTTCTTCAAAATCATGGTCTTCGGAAGCCATCCAATATATGGGAACAAAATTATAGTCGGGAAACTCTATTTTTAGTTTTTTAGCAAGATTTATGGTTGTTATAATTTTAAAAATAAAATAAATTGGTCCTGTCATTAAGCATATTTGATGCCCTGTTGTAATAGTAAATGTTTTAGAATCAAGTAATAATTTAATGTTATTTTCTGTTTTTTTATTTTTTATAATTGAAGCATTTTCATATTGTTCGTTTAAGCAATCAAATAAAATAACACGTTTTTCATTTGAAAATATTTTTGAATTGATTTGATTTGAAAAGCTTTTTAAATCAAAGTTTTCAGAAATAAATGATTGAAGATGAGTTTTATGATGAACATAATCTAAAAATAAATTTGAAAATTGATTGGTTTCCCTTAATTGAATTTTTGATATTGTTTTCAAAACTAATATAGTAAAAATGAACTTATTTTAAAATTAACATTGAAAAATGATTTTTATGGTATTTTTTAATTTTTAATTTATTATTTGGAATTATTCTAATTAATAAGTACTATTGCACCCTGAATTAAATAAAATGATTATAAGTTTAGAAATTCTTCCTAATCCCTTTTTACAATTATCTGATACCTGCAATGAAACTTGTTGCGTCTTCAAAAAATGTTGTAAAAGCTATAAAAAAGGAAAAAGATGTAAGAAATGTCCTGATAGATAACATAGTTATTACTTTACAATTTAATATTTAAGTAATAATTCTATATATTTAATTTATTCTAAAATAGATTTAATATCTTCCATTGATAAAGATTTTATAAAACTTTCTTCGGTTGAAATTAATCCTTTAGCAAGTTCTTTTTTTCTGATTTGGAGTAATAATATCTTTTCTTCAACCGTACTTTTAGTAATAAATTTGTAAGTGAAAACTGTGTTAGTTTGCCCAATTCGATGTGCTCTATCAATGGCTTGAGCCTCAACAGCTGGGTTCCACCAAGGATCTAAAATGAAAACGCAATCAGCTGCGGTCAAATTTAATCCTACACCTCCCGCTTTTAAAGAGATTAAAAACAACTTAATGTTAGGATTATTTTGAAATGTTTCTACTTGTTTTTGTCTATCTGTTGAGCTTCCATCTAAGTAACAATAATCAATATTTAATTCATTAATTTTATTTTTAAGAATAGTTAAATGTTTTACAAATTGGCTAAAAATTAATATTTTTCTGCCGTTTTGTATTCCTTCTTGCATCAAATGAAGAATATCATTCATTTTTCCACTTTCACTTTCAAAATTTTCATCAACCATTAATGGATGATTTGCCAACTGTCTAAGTTTTATCAGTCCTTGTAAAAACAACAAATTATTATTGTCATCGGAATTTTTGTCATCCATAATTTTGTTTCTAAAGAAAGATTTGGTTTCTTCATACATTTTTTCTTGTTCCTCTGTCATGGTACAATACCGAATTGATTCAACCTTTTCGGGCAAATCGATAGCCACTTGTTTTTTATCCCTTCTCAAAATAAATGGTTTGACAATCGAATAAAGTTTTTTAGCTCTTAAATTATCACCTTCTTTTTCTATAGGATTTTGGTAATAATCTTTAAAATACTTATAATTCCCTAAAAGTCCAGGGTTTGCAAATGTCATTTGACTCCACAAATCGGAAGTTGAATTTTCGATAGGCGTTCCTGTAAGAATTAATCTAAAAGAGGTATTCAAATTATTAACAGAAATTGTGGTTGCAGAAGTTGGATTTTTAATAGCCTGAGATTCGTCTAATATTACATAATTAAATTTAAAACTTTTGAATAAATCCTCGTCTAATCTTACTAATCCGTAGGATGTAATTATTAAATCAAATTTTTCAAATATTTGCTTATTTTTTACTCTATTTATACCTGAAAAAATGTGAACTTTAAGGCTTGGTGTAAATTTTTTAGCTTCTAATTCCCAGTTATAAATCAATGAGGTTGGCACAACCAATAAACTTGTTTTATTTATATATTTATCTTTTAATGAAAGTAAGAAAGCCAAAGTTTGAACTGTTTTTCCAAGTCCCATATCATCAGCCAAACAACCACCAAATTTATAACTATTCAAAAAGTGCATCCAATTATAACCCGCATATTGATAAGGGCGGAGAGTGCCTTTAAAATCTCTAGGAAGCGGTGTTTCTTCAATTTCATTGAAATTAAGCAATCCTTGTAACTTTCTTTGCATAGAAACTGTTGCAATGTTATCGTTTTCCAAATCTTCTATAACCGAAAAATGATGTTTATTTAGTTTAATTTCTCCATCTTTTTCATTATCTGAAATTCCAAAAGTAAATAATTCTGAATATTTTGTAAACCAAACTTCTGGAATTATTGCAATTTCTCCGTTAGGTAATTTAAACTCTTTTTGTCCTTTTAATATTACTCTTTTAAGATAAACAAAAGGAATACTAAATTCGCCAAAAAATACTTTAATATGAATATCAAACCAATCCATATTTTCATTGATATTGATGTCTAATTGACCTGCACCTGTGAAATATTTTTTGGTATCTTTAGCATTTTGAATTACTGTTATTCCTTCATTATCCAATGCAACTTTATTTTCAAAAATCCAAGCGAAAGCTTCAGCTCGTGGCATAGTTTTTTTTGAATGTAGAAAAGTTAAATTAAGAGATTTAAGAAAATCTAATATTTGATTTTCAATATTAAAATCACGTTTTATTTTATAAAAATTAAATCCATTTTCGGTTTTCTCTTGTCTTACTAAAGTTGGATTTGGATGATCGGCACTAAATGGTTCGTTTGCGTAATAAAATTTTAAATCGAATAATATTTGTGTATCATCTTTTGCAATTTGAAAATTAGTTTCAAGTTCTTGATTTTCAATATTTGTATCAAATAAAGACCCAGATTTTGGAGTTTCGGCTGCAAAAAGACTGGGACTGTAATTTACTTTTTGAAGTTCAGTAAATGAAATAACCGCTTTTGGTTTGCTTTCTTCTAATTTAATATCAAATCCTTTGGCATAAACATCGAAAGAAGCGATGAGCTGATGCCCAAATTTCTTAAAAAAATCCGACTCTACTCTTCGTGGAACTTCAATAAAATTTTTATTTAAAAATGGTTTTAACTTACTTCCTTCTACACCTTTTTCAAAATTATATAAATGCCCTTCGCACAATAACCATGCTGGACTATTGCAAATTAATTTTGATTTTTTATACTTAAATTCTAGGTTTTTTTGTTTGTGTTTGATAGTTGGAAAATAATGTGTATTTTCTTCGTTTCTATAAAAATGAAATAAAACAATGGCTTTTTCTGGCTCTACAATTACTTCTCGCCAAGTTGGTTCGCCATCATTTCCCATTTCAAACACTTTTTTATCTCCTAATAATTCTGTGATTTTAATTCTTTGTTTTTCTATAAAAGTATCTATATATTCTTTTAGCTCGGTTTGGGGTTTTTCTTTATTATAAACTTTCAATAAAAAATCGTTTACTTTTAATTTTTTATCACCATATTTTGCATGAATAACATCAAGGCGAATACTATCCATTAAAGTAATTAATTTAAAATCATTGGCATCTAATCCTGATTCAAAATCTTTGGCATTCTTACTAGAAATGTTTTTACTTTGAAATGTTAAATTTCCTTTTTCATTTTTTTGAACAATATATGATTCAAATAAACAGCCTAAAAACTCATGCTCATAAATTGAATAAATAATTTGAAAAGGAGCTAAAGGAGATACATCCATAATAAAAAAGAGGTTAAAATCTTAAATCAGTTTTTAAACATACGATAAATTTTAGAATAAATTAAGATTTAGTTTTTAAAAATAAATTTATTAATAATGAAAGTAATAATATTTCAATATTATATCAATTTTTCCAAAGAAAAGGAAAAAGTAAAAATGAAATTGATATAGAAATTACATCTATGGATATAATTGTGATTATTTCATCGGAACTTGAAGTTAATTCTAATCCATCAATGGCATTTTTGCAAAGTTTTAATGCTAAAAGTAATACTGGAATTAAAGTTGGAAAACTCAAAACTGCCATAATTGTTGCGTTATTTTTGGTTTTTGATGCAATGCTACCTATCAATGTAAGCGATGCCGAAAATCCAATCATTGCAATACAAATTGAAAATAAATAAAGTAAGTTATTTTCAATTTTATTTCCTAAAATAAAACTTTGAAATATAAATGTTATTGTGGTTAAAGTGATTAAAAAAACTGTATTATAAGCTATTTTAGTTATTATATAGACTTGGGGTGAAACTATTTGATATAAATAAGATTGCTGATTTTCTGATTCGTTATTCATATTTCTTCCCATAGCATTGATGCAACTGAATAAAGAAATTATCCAATATAATGAATTCCAAACTAAAATATTAACATTATTTTGTTTAGCTCCAAAAGAAAGAAAACATACATATATGGCAGAAATTGCATACATTAAAGTAGCAAACAAAGATGATTTATTTCTTAAATCTTTACGCCATTCATGCAAAAAAAGGATTTTTATTTGTGAAAACTGCATTTTTAATCTAACCATCTTTTAGATAAATCTTGATAAAAATCTGTTCTTCTATCTCTAAAAAAGGGCCAATGGGTTCTAGTATCATCAATTTCATCTAAATTAATTTCAACTACGTTCGCACTTTGGGTTGTGTGATCTGTCGAGAAAATCACCTCTCCGAGCGTATTACTTACAAAACTATTACCCCAAAAATGTAAATCTTGTTCAGTTCCAATACGGTTTACAGCACAAACGAAACACCCATTTGCAATGCTGTGGCTTCTTTGAATGGTTTTCCAAGCATCCAACTGAGCTGGTTTAACGTTGTCAGGTTCTTTAGAATCCCAACCAATAGCGGTTGGGTAAAATAAAATTTGAGCTCCTTTCATGGTAGTAATTCTTGCAGCTTCAGGATACCATTGATCCCAACAAATAAGCGTTCCGATAGTTGCATATTTGGTTTTTATAGCTTTAAACCCTAAATCTCCAGGAGCAAAATAAAATTTTTCCTCAAAACCTGGGTCATGTGGAATGTGCATTTTTCTGTAAATATCTATGATTGAACCATCTGCATCAATCACTGCAATGGTGTTATGATACAATCCATCTGCTCTTTTTTCAAATAATGGAGCAATTATTACTACTTCATGCTTTTTTGCAATTTCAGAAAATATATTTGTCGAGGGTCCTGGAATTGTTTCTGCTGTTTTGAAAGCTTCATAATCTTGGGTTTGACAAAAATATAAAGTTCTATACATTTCAGGTAAGCATATAATTTGAGCACCTTTTTCTATGGATTTTAGTATGTATTCTAACGTATTTTTTACATTAAGTTCTATATTTTCAGTACAAGATGTTTGTATAATTCCGATTTTAACCGTTTTCATTTTATATGGTAATAATACTTTTAATTTTGAATTATATTTTTATTTTATTTTGCAAATTTAATTGTTTTGTAGATAATTTATTAATTCATTTGTCTATATTTTTAAAATAGATGATAATTAATAAAAACAAACTTTTTATTGCTAGCTGTATAGCATTAATTACAACCGCTATGTCTTTTGGTTTAAGAGCAGGCATGATAAATGAATGGACAATACAATTTTTATTAAGTAAAGAAGAAATTGGATTTATAGCCGGAACAGCATTTTGGGGATTCACTTTGGCTATGATTTTTGGAGGGACTTTATGTGATATTTTAGGATTAAAAAAAATATTATTTATAGCTTTTATTTGTCATATTATTGGAATAATTCTTACTGTTTTTTCAGTTGGGTATTGGTCATTATTTTTATCAACTTTATTTATTGGAATTGCCAATGGAATGGTTGAAGCTGCATGTAATCCATTGGTTGCTACCCTTTTTTCAGACCAAAAAACAAAAATGTTGAACCGTTTTCATGTGTGGTTTCCTGGTGGAATTGTGATTGGCGGATTAGTAGGTTTTACATTATCAAATTTTGGTGTTTCTTGGCAAATTCAAGTTTCTTTAATGTTAATTCCTGCTATTATTTATGGTTATTTATTACTAAAAGAAGAATTTCCTCAAACAGAAAGAGTAGTTTCAGGATTAAGCACAACCGATATGTTTAAAGCTTGTTCTTCGCCTTTATTTATAATTATGGTTTTGTTGATGATGATAACTGCAAGTACTGAATTAGGAACTAATCAGTTGATAGATAGCTTTTTAAGAGGTACTGGCGTAGCTCCAATTCTTATTTTAGTTTATGTAAGTGGATTGATGATGCTTGGTAGGAGTTTTGCTGGAAAGTTTGTACATTCATTATCGCCAGTAGGAATGTTACTTTTTTCAGCTGTTTTTTCAACACTTGGTTTAGTACTTTTAAGTTATGCTAATGGGCTTGGATTTACATTTTTTTCAGCTACAATTTTTGGTATAGGAATTTGCTTTTTTTGGCCCACAATGATTGGTTTTGTGGCAGAATGCTTTCAGTTTCTTTAGTACTGCCCATATTAGGCAAGTTTTTAGATAATCAATCAGGTGCTGAAACGCTAAGAGGTTTTGCTTTTCTTCCCGCTTTTTTAATTTTTTCTTTTATAGGATTATTACTTTACATGAATAAAAATAAACAAATTTATAACCATTAAAATAATTTAACGTAATATTGCTGTAATTTAATTTTTGTATGAAAAAAGTATTAATATTAGCCTCTTTGATTGTTTGCCAGTTTGTTGTAGCTCAATCGAAAACCAAAAAGAAAACCACATCTAAAACTGTTTTAGAGAAGTTAAAAACTGTAGCTAAAACTTTACCTGCTAGCTTACCTAAAGTTGCAACCGCTTTGAGTGAGGGCGATATTTCAGCTGGTTTGAAAGAAGCTTTAAATGTAGGAACTGACATTACTGTGAAGCAACTATCAGCTACAGATGGTTATTTAGGAGATGCACTTATGAGAATTTTATTACCAGCCGAAGCTCAATCGAAAGTGGCGGCTTTAAAAAGTGTGATAGGACAGGATAATTATAATAAATTTCTTAAAACTTACGAAGATGACGTTATAAAAAGTTTAAATCGTGCGGCTGAAGACGCTGCAACAACGGCTGCTCCTATAGTTAAAAACGCCATTACTGGAATGACTATTAATGATGCCAAAAATATATTAATTGGACAAGACACTGCAGCAACAAATTATCTGAGAGGAAAAACTTTTAATGGATTAATTGAAGCTTACACCCCTAAAATTAATGAATCTTTGGATAAACCTTTGGTAATGAGTAAATCTACGAATGCTCTGTATGGAGATTTTGTGGGTGCATACAACAAAATGTTTGAAAACAGTGTAACCTCAACTTTAATTAGCGGGTACAATATGTTTGCATCGAACAAAGTTGAGAAAATGCCAAATACAACCCTTGGCGAATATGCGACCAGAAGAGCACTTTCTGGATTATTCATAAAAGTTAAAGATCAAGAAAAAATCATTCGTATGGATTTGAATGCTCGTACAAGCGATATTCTTAAAAAAGTTTTTGACAAGAAAAATTGGCCTTTATAATTTGGTTATATTTTATTTCAACAAAAAACGTCCAAAATTTTGGACGTTTTTTGTTTTAAGTTTAATTAATCTTTTAAATATTATTTTTTACTTTTTTAATAAAAAAAATATTTGCTTTAGTTTTTAATAATTGAACATTTTTTAATCTTTTTATGTTAAAAATCTATAATTTAAAAATATGAATATAGGAATTGTATGCTATCCGACTTTTGGAGGTAGCGGTGTAGTGGCTACTGAATTAGGAAAAGCTTTAGCACGCAACGGACATAAAGTTCATTTTATTACTTATTCAAAACCTGGTAGATTAGATTTTTTTAACGAAAATATTTTTTATCATGAAGTTGATATTTACAGTTATCCTTTGTTTGATTATGTGCCTTACGAACTTGCTTTATCAAGTAAAATGGTGAATGTAGTTGAATATGAAAAGTTAGATTTATTACATGTGCATTACGCTATTCCGCATGCTTCGGCAGCTTTTATGGCAAAGCAAATTTTGAAAACCAAAGGCATTGAAATTCCTGTTATTACCACTTTACATGGCACAGATATAACTTTAGTAGGTAAAAACCCATCTTATGAACCCGTGGTTACTTTCAGTATTAATCAATCAGATATTGTTACTTCTGTTTCAGATAATTTAAAACAAGACACTTACAGTCATTTTCCAATTTCAAGAGATATCGAAGTAATTCCAAATTTTATTGATTTAACTCGTTTTTCAAAACAAAAAAAAGATCATTTTAAAAAAGCGATTTGCCCAAATGACGAAAAATTAATAGTGCATACTTCTAATTTCAGAAAAGTAAAACGAGTGGAAGATGTTATGGAGGTTTTCCATAAAATACACAAACAAATTCCTTCAAAATTATTGATGATAGGAGATGGACCTGAGCGACAAATGGCGGAAAGCATGTGTAGAGAGTTTTCTTTATGTGATGATGTTCGATTTTTAGGTAAATTAGATGCTGTCGAAGAAGTACTTTCGGTGGGTGATTTATTTGTTTTACCATCCGAATCCGAAAGTTTTGGATTGGCTGCTCTTGAAGCTATGGCTTGCGAAGTTCCCGTTATATCTTCCAATGCTGGCGGAATTCCTGAACTAAATATTCATGGAGAAACTGGTTTTCTCAGCAAAGTTGGCGATGTAGAAGATATGGCTAAAAATGCACTTTTTGTACTTCATGATGATAATTTGGCAAGATTTAAAAAGGGAGCTTTAGAAAGAGCAAAACTTTTTGATATTACCAATATTTTGCCGCTTTACGAAAAACTGTATTTTAAAGCGTTGGGGAAATAGTTTTTAAGAATTTTATTTTATTTTTAAATTTGAATATTTGCCCTTTCTATTTTAAAAATACGTTTCGCTAACTTTTGACCCATTGTTGCATTTGCAACTTGAATCTAAGATGATATATGCCATGTGTTTTAACCCAAGTTGCAGCTAAATGTCCAAAAAACCTTGATTTTGAGCAATAGACTTGCTTTTATGTAATGGGTTGTGTACTACAAATTTGACAAATACTTCTTATAATGTTGATTTACGTTATTTATTTTCATTTTGCAAATTTAGTAAAATTTTTGATACTTATAAGTATCTTTATGTACTACAAATCACTTTTACGTTTTTAAAAGCCTTCATTTTCCTCTAAATCAAATTTGAAAAAAAATAAAAAATATTATTTTCTAAAGTTTATGTGATTAATTTAAAAAATTCAATTTATATTATATTGAGTCCACTAAATATTTACAATTAAATTTTTAGAAAACCCCTTTCTTATTTCCCCAATGGGGAAAAGTTAAAAAGGAATTGCAATTATTTATTGGACTTTATATAAATAAAACTGCAATCTGGGTTAAAATTTTATTGTAAATATTTACTAGAGGGAACCTCTAAAAACCCCAATATTATTTTTAAAACCCGCACCCAAACCAATTTCTGCTACGAAACCGCAGAATCCAAGTGGGAGGGCTTCAACGGAGCTGAGGTTTTTAGGAGTCCCTGGATTCAATATCAATGGTTTATCAGTATAAAATGTTGAATTATTGCGGTTATTAGAAATGAAAATCATCGTTAAATTTTAAAGTGATTTTTTAAATTGGAATTCTAATTTACCTTACAAAAAAAACACCGTTTTAGAAACGGTGTTTATGATTTTATAATTCAGCTTGAATTACAGGTGTTTCAATTTCAGGTTTTTCTTCACTAACAACAACCTCTTTTGTTTCTTCAGTATTTTCTTCTACTATTTCTGAATCCATAAACTCTTGATAATTAGTTGCTTTTTCAAAAGGACGCTTACCAATAAGAGTTTCTAAATCAGCTTGAAAAATAACTTCTTTTTTTAACAACTCTTGAGCTATAATTTCCATTTGGGGGCGCTTTTCAATCAAAAGTGTTTTTGTATGTGCGTAAGCTCTATCAACTAATTTTCTTACTTCTTCATCAATGGTTTGTGCAGTTGCTTCTGAATATGGTTTATTAAATTGATATTCTGTACTTTTAGAATCATAAAAAGATACATTTCCAATTTTATCATTCATCCCATAAATAGTTACCATGCTGTAAGCCATTTTAGTAATTCGTTCTAAATCGCTCAATGCACCAGTCGAAATTCTATTAAATTGTATGTCTTCTGCTACTCTTCCGCCTAGAGTCATACACATTTCATCAAAAAGCTGTTCAGTAGTATATAAAAATTGTTCTTTTGGTAGATATTGGGCATAACCAAGTGAGGCAACGCCACGAGGAACAATGCTTACTTTTACCAAAGGATCAACGTGTTCTAAAAACCATCCTGCAACGGCATGACCAGCTTCGTGATACGCCACAATCATTTTTTCTTCTGGAGAAATAATTTTATGTTTCTTCTCTAATCCTCCAATTACTCTATCAATAGCTGCTTGAAAATCAGCCATATCTATCGTTTCTTTTCCATGTCGTGCTGCAATTAAAGCCGCTTCGTTGCACACATTCATTATTTCGGCTCCTGCGAAACCTGGCGTTTGAGTAGCTAGTTTTTTTGTATTTACGTCTTCGTTTAATTTTAAAGTTTTAACATGAACTCTAAAAATTTGTTCTCTTCCTTTTACGTCTGGTTTATCAATAGAAATTTGCCTGTCAAATCTTCCTGGTCTCATCAAAGCAGCATCTAAAACATCTGGACGGTTTGTTGCGGCAAGAATAATAACACCCAAATCAGTACCAAATCCATCCATTTCAACTAAAAGCGAGTTCAAGGTATTTTCTCTTTCATCGTTTGCTCCGATGGCATTTCCTTTTCCTCTGTGTCTTCCAACTGCATCAATTTCATCTATAAATACGATGCAAGGTGCTTTTTCTTTAGCTTGCTTGAATAAATCACGAACCCTTGCAGCTCCAACACCCACAAACATTTCTACAAAATCAGAACCTGAAAGTGAGAAAAATGGAACACCAGCTTCACCGGCAACGGCTTTAGCTAGTAAAGTTTTTCCTGTTCCTGGAGGACCAACTAAAAGAGCACCTTTAGGAATTTTTCCACCCAAGTTTGTGAATTTATCTGGGTTTTTCAAAAATTCAACTATTTCGTTTACTTCTTCTTTGGCTTCATCTAAACCAGCAACATCTTTGAAAGTTATCTTTACTTGGTTATCTTGGTCAAAAAGTGCTGCTCTGGATTTACCAATATTGAATAATTGACCGCCAGCTCCACCCATCATTCCGCCACCGCCACTCATTCTGCGCATCATAAACCAAAATCCAACGCCTAGTAAGATTAAAAATCCCCAACTAAATAGCCAATTTACAAAATTTTCTTGCTTATCAATATCCCAACCAATTTGCTTGTCGTTAGGTATTTTTTTGTTTAATCTTTCAAAATCTTGTTTGAAAGTTTCGGATGATATAATATTAAAGTAATAATGTGGTCCATTTACGAGCGGAAAAGGTCCTCTTGAACTTAGCTCTTCTCTGTATTTTTTATTTTTTAGAGCCTCATCTTTGATAGTTATTTCAGCTATTTTTTCAGTTTCAATAATAGAAACTGATTTAACATCATAACTAAGCATCATTTCTTCAAATCTTTTTTGATTTACTTTTATGGTTGAGGCACTGCGAGTAAAATAAACCAAAACAGTAAAAAATAACATTACACCTAAAATTAAATAGGTTTGCATATTTGAGTTATCACCTGGTTTAGGTTTCTTTTTGGCTATTGGTTTAGTCGAATTATTATTTTCTGCTCCGTTTTTAGCTTCAACTTTTGGAGCATCCTTTTTTTGAACCTTAGTTTTTTTAGGGGCAGCACTTTCTTTTTGCAAAACTTGATCAGTTTTGGCAGGTGTATTTTCGTTATTTTTCAATTTATTTTCAGCCATTGCCAATGTTTATTCTTATATATTATTGTATAATAAAAAAATTAGTTGATTTGTTTAATATCTGCATCGCCCCAAAGTTGCTCAAGTCCAAAAAATGTTCTTATATCTTTAGTGAACACATGCACAACCACGTTTATATAGTCTAACAAAATCCATTCCTTTACATCTCTGCCTTCGTTGTGTCGAGGCCATTCTTTTATGCCTTTAAAAACCTCATCCTCAACAGAAGCCGTAACTGCATCTATATGTTGCCCTGAAGTGCCTGTGCATATTATAAAATAGTCTGCTACTGCACTTTTTATCTTCTTTAAGTCGATTACAACAATGTTTTCGCCTTTTTTATCTTCCATTCCTTTTACTACTAGATCACGAATTATATCTGATTCTGATAGACTTATGTTATTTTTCATTCTTAATTGCTAATATTGCAAGTCGCAAAAGTAATATATTTTATTGTGTTTAACGCTATTTTTATGAGTGAATTTATTGGAAAAGAATTTTTACACCTGCCACAATGTCATTCTACTAATGACTTTGTCATAGATTTATGTAAAAACACCTATATTAATAACGGTTTTTTGTGCATTACCGATCATCAAACTGCAGGAAAAGGGCAAAGAGGAAATGCTTGGCTTACTCAGCCAAATAAAAATCTTACTTTCTCTTTTGTTTTGGAAATTGAAAATTATTCTCTTGAAAATATTTTCAAAACAAATATTTTGATAAGTATGGGAATAATTAAATACTTAAATGAAAAAATCACAACAAAAGAATCTGATTTTAAAATTAAATGGCCCAATGATTTTTATTTTAAAAATAAAAAAATAGGTGGAATGTTGATTGAAATAATTAAAAATATTCAAGATAAACAAACGCTTATTATCGGCATCGGATTAAATATAAATCAAACCGATTTTAGTTATTTGAATGCTATTTCTTTAAAAAATATTTTTAAAAATGAATATGTTTTACAAATAGAATTACAAAAAATAACGCTTTCGATTGAAAGTTTTTTGAAATTAAATCATCTATCAAATGAAGAATTAATTCAAAATTTATACACTCAAAATTTGTATCTATTTCAAATTGTAGCTCGTTATAAAATTGAAAATGAAGTGATAGAATCTATGATTGTTGATGTAAATAACGAAGGTAAATTAGGTTTGAAAATGAAAAATAAAATTCAATATTTTGAAAAAAAAGAAGTTATTTTTCTTTAAAAAATAGAATCCCAATTTTTGTTTTTATCATAAAAAATAGTTCCATTTTCTACTGTTAATGGGCTTTCAATATTGTTAAAATAATGGCTTTCTGTTCCTAATCCTTGCTTTCAAAATTTAAGATTAAAAAATCGTTAGAAAAGTACAGGCACAACCTTCAAAAATGTTTTTTACCCATCTGTTCGACAAGTTTCCCCCGCTTTTCATAGTTTGTTCGGAATAGTCTCCAGACTATGTCGTGGTGGTTACAAATCTCTGATTTGTTCATAAACCACAATCCGTAGGTACTGTCTTAACCCACATTGCAGCTAATCACCCAAAAAGCTTTGATTTTGAGCAATGGACTTGCTTTTACGAAAATGCTGTGTACTACAAATTTGATAAATACTTCTTATAATTCTGATTTGCGTTATTTTTGTTGATAATACAAATTTAGTAAAATTTTTGATACTTA
>REAG01000285.1 GCA_004294265.1 Cytophagales bacterium
GATAAAATTTTGTTTTCAAATTCATAGTTTGGAACTATTTTAATTTCTATATCAATAAATGGCTCTTCGTCATTTTTGGCATCTTTTTTAAATGTGTCAGTAAGAATTATATTATAACTCATTTAAAAAATCTTTAAAAGAAGTACCTTTTTTTTTGCCAACTTGAATATCTTTCATTTCTTGAAACCCAACTTTAATATTATTTAAAATTTTTGATTTAGAAATACTATTAAAGTTATTTTCAGGTTCTTTTTTAATTTCAAACTTTACATTAAACTGTTTTAATACAGCTTTAAGTGCCTTTATCTGGTCGATATTTGTAGGATGTGCAATAAAGATATTTGAAGTATTCATAGCTAAAGAAAATAAATCAATTTTTATAACTTTGGCAAAGTTAAAAATTTTATTGATAAATAAAAAACAAGACTACCATGTTTTGGCATTCTGCCCATTTACATTTGCATCATAATCATGATTTTAACTTAAAAATTCATACAATCCATCCAACTCAGTTTTTGGTTTTAAGCCCAAAAAAGCCACAAAATCCCAATGAGAGCCAAAATTATTTACTATCATTTTTTGAATATATTCAAAAATAAAATCTTCGCAAGAGGCGTTTTTTGCTCCTTCAGACCAAAAGTTTGTTAAACTTTTTCCCATCCAAATAGGTAAAGATGTATTTTCTAATTCCATTTTTATATATTGCAACACAAATATGAAAATGAATACTATTTTCCAAAATTTCAAAGGTTCACAACTTGTTAAATCAATAAAATATTATGATAAAAACGATAGCAATTCCGCAAAATAATACCTTAAATATTGAAATTCCAAATCACTATATTGGTAAAAAAATAGAAATATTATTTTATTCAATGGATGAAATAATTGAAGAAAAACAAAATAATATCAAAACAAAACTATCAGAAAAATATAAAGGAATTATTACAAAAGAACAAGGTGAAAGTTTAAATGCACACATAAAAGATATGCGAAACGAATGGAACAGAAATATTTAATTGATACAAATGTAGTTTCTGACTACTTGTCTGGTTCATTTTCTAAGTCGGGTATGCTATTGATGGATGTTGTCATTAATGCAACACCAAAAATATCTATTATTACTCAAATAGAATTATTGTGTTGGGATACAGATAAAATAACTATGTAAAATGTTAAAGATTTTATTTTAGACAGTATTGTTTTAAATATTGATGCTGAGATAATCAATAAATGTGTGAAATTACGAAAAAATAAAAAAAATAAAACACCTGATGCCATAATTGCAGCAACAGCACTTGCTCATAATTTTACAATTATTACCAACAACGAAAAGGATTTTAAAAATATTGAAGGTTTAAAAGTAATAAATCCGCATAAAATAGCTTAAAGTTATAACTTATAATTTTCTAAATTTAATTTTAATCTATTTATAATCAAATTTTTAAAACTTAATGGTTCTAATACTTTTATCTTTTCGCCAATAGATAAAATTTTGTTTTCAAATTCATAGTTTGGAACTATTTTTATTTCTATATCAATAAATTTTTCATTTTCAGAAACTATTTTTTGAGAATCATGCAAAGGTAAGGTTTTGATATAATCAATTTCTGTATCGAAAACCCTTAAAATTATTTTTTGTGGCGGTTCTTCAATATGTGTAATTCCGAAAGTATTTTTAAAATAAGTATCATAATCAAATTTTAGTTTTTTGAGTTTTGAAGTGGTTTCAAATGTTTTAATTTCTGTAATTCTATCTAGTGCTAAAGTAATAATTCTACCATCTTCTATGCGAGTTGTGATTACATAAAATCGGTTTTGGTGTTGTTTTATAACCTGCGGAAAAACTTCAAATATTTTATTTTCTTTATTTTCAAACTTTTTATAGCCAATAGAAATAGCAGAATTATGGTGCAAATGGTGCAAAATTTGCTTCAGGAATTCACTATTAAACTGATATAAATCATCTTCAAAACGAACTTTTTTGTTGTTTTGAGATAATAAATCTTTATTTTCAAGTAAAATACCTATTTTATCTTGGGCTTCGAGCAAATATAAAAGCGAACTTAAGTGATTTGAACTTTTATCTTGGTTTATGAAATATCCATTTTTTGCTTTTGAATACGAAATTTTCAAACCTAATCCTTCTAAATCATCTAAATCACGTTTTAGTGTACGTTCTGATATAGATTTATCATTGTTAATATTTATTTTATCTAAAAGCTCAACTATAGATGGAAAAGTATTTAGTTTTAGAAACGATAAAATACTATTAAGGCGTTTGAGATTGATATAATTTGACATTTTTTATTCAAATATAATAAAAAAATATTTACAATGACATTATTTGACATTCTGCCCATTTACATTTGCATCATAATCATTGAAACATAAAAATATAATTACTTATTCTTTTAAATAGATTATTACATTTATAATTCACAATTTAAATTTTAATAAAAATGACAAATTTCCCAGTATTAGTACCAGTAAACAAAGATTTTAAAGAATTTGTAGAGTTTTGGAGTAAATTTTATGACACAAATAGTGATGAAACAAAAGGTTACTCAACTACAATTACTAAAAAATCTTTTACAGAAGAAGATTTAGAAATACTTTTTGAATGGAAAAATCAAATGCGTTTGAGCGAAAAAAAAGATATTTCATTTAAAACAAAAGTTCTAACTAAAATAAGTTTAATCAATGAATATAAGTCAAAATTAGAAATTGATGTTGAAAAATATTTTGAAGATTTCTATGAAGTTTCAGGAGTAGTTTGGCGTATTTTCTTACTCCATTGCATCAAACCAAATGAATTTCCAATTTACGATCAACACGTTCACAGAGCATTGTTATATATGAATGGCGAAAATATAGAAAATGTACTTAAAACTGGTGATTTAAGTAACGATAAAAAACTTGATTATTATAAAAACGAATATTTGCCATTTTTTCAAAAATTCGGAAAATATAATCCTAAAAAATTTGATGAAGCTATGGTAAGTTTGGGTCAGCATATTAGTAAAAAAAGTATCTTTTATAAGTAAACTATTCTTACGTTTCCAATTTCAAATTTAAGAATTGGAAACGTATTAAAATTGGTTATTTTATCATAAAATTTAAAACTTAAAAATATGATTTGTTCAAAAGAAATAATGAAGAATATTACATTAATTGGTTGTTTGCAATTTGAAATTCTAGACTTAGGTCCTGGTAGCAAAAGCGGAACTGCATTTGATGATTGCTTAGAACTTGAAAGTAAAATATTAGCTCAATTTGGCTTGCCAGAAACACATGATTATCAAAAATTATTATTTTTTAAAGAATACCCATCTAGCGATGAGATATTGGAAATAATCGTTAAACTTAAAGAAGCCGCAAATGAGTTTTTATTACAAAAACCATTGTCAAATATTGAATTTTTGAAATTAGCAAAATTAGAAAACAAAGATGTTTTTAATGTTTTGCCAATGTTAGAACTTTCTACGCATGAGTATCCAATTTTTGTCTATGATGAGTTGTTTCTTACTGATAAAGTCTCTGTTGAAAATGCTCTTTTAGAGTTTGAAAAATGCAAAGTAGATGGAATTCTTACTTTAATTAGTATGTCTATTAAATATCCTCAAGAGATTAAGGATGAGGATAAATTAAAATTAGAACAAGTAAGTTTTAGCTATATTGATGACTTTAAAAATTGGAAAATTGAAAATCCTGATATTGAATTTGAAGAAAATTTTTATGCTGAAAATATTGAACTTTTATTAGTAAATATATTTAAGTTTAAATTAGAAATTCATAAAAATATGACTGCATTAAGTGATGGTATTTATTCATCATTAAAAATGGATAAAATTCATATTGTTGAAAAAGAATTACTTGATATAACGAATTTAGATGAATTTGAAGACAAAAATCTTGAAACACTTTTCAAATTATATAAAACTTTGAATGAAACTGAAAATAGTTTACAATCACTTTAGTAAATATTTAAAAATATGATTCTTTTATCAGATGCTTTTGAACAACCCAAAATCACAAACTACGAACTTTTAAAAACCGGTTTTGATTCTATAGATAAAGCTTTTGGAGGACTTATGCCATCTGAATTTATCATTATTGGAGGAAGACCAAGTGTAGGAAAATCACAATTTTTAGTGCAACTTTCTTTGCAAATGGCAAAAGAAAACAAAGTTCTATTTCACACTTTAGAATCAAATATTGACGTTTTAAAAGCACGATTTTGGGCTTGTGAAAAAGGAATAGATCTGAAAACTGTTTTAACACAAAATATAAAATATAACCAAGAAAATATCAACTTTTCATCAATAGCTATAAGTGATAACCGCTATTTTGAAAATACAATCGAATTAGAATTATTTTATAAAAAATCCATTTCTGATTATGAAATAAAAATAATATTTATCGATAATTTACAATTTTATAATTTTGGAAATATATCGAAAAATAGAGAAAACGAAATAACTTCTATTTGTAAGATTTTAAAGAATATTGCTATCAAAAACAAAGTTATAATTATAGCAACAAGTCAGCTTAGTAGAAATATAGAATATAGAAGTGGTCTGAAAACACCTCAATTATCTGATTTACGAGAAAGCGGATCTTTGGAAGAATTGACAGATAAAGTGTTGTTTTTGCATAGAGATTCACTCAATAAATTAACAATAGATGATGATGATCTGGAAACAAAAGGATTTATGAAAGTAATAATAGCAAAAAATAAAACTGGAATAACAGATACATTAACAATAGTACATAATGAAAATTTCACTCAATTTCACGATCAAAATTCCACCCAAAATCAAGTTCAAAAGCATTATTTTGACTTTGAAATTCCTGAAAATAGAGCCATAGAATTTTAAATAAAAAAACGGTGGGCTAGCAATATGAGATAATGAAATATAGACTTTGAGGTTAGCGTTCCTGCAACCCATGCAAGTTTGGAATGGCTCGCTAATGATTTGCGATGCTCACTCCGTTCCGCTTCGCATCATTAGTATTTAAAATTAGATATGCACCACCGAATTTTGTAAAAAAAATGATTAGAATTGTTAATAAACGATACCATTTTTTAAAAATAAAAAATGCTTCAGATTTGAGTAAGTTGCTTTTTGTAAGTTTCGAGAATTTACAAATTGAAATAAATCAACCAACCTACAAAACATTTGAGATTTCAAAAAAAAGTGGAGGCAAAAGAATTATTCATCAGCCGCTTGATAATACATTAAGAATTCAAAATGAATTATTGTCAATTTTTCAAAATTATTACACAAAAATAAAGCCAAATCATGTCCATGGTTTTGTAAGTTATTCTAAAAAAGATGGTAAAAAAAGTAATATTTTAGAAAATGCAAAACCACATGTAGGCAAAAAACATTTGTTAAATATTGATTTAAAAAACTTTTTTCCATCCATAACGGCTAAAAAAGTAAAGCAATTATTTGAATCAGATTTTTTTAAATTTAATACTAATATTGCTACAAGTTTAGCACTTTTAACCACTTTTGAAGGCAAACTAACCATTGGTTCGCCTACTTCACCTGTAATTTCAAATTTTATTTGTTACCCAATGGATATAATACTTGCGGAATTTTGTAAGAAAAACAATTTAACTTTTACAAGATATGCAGATGACTTATCATTTTCTTCTTATGATTATATTAAAAATGATACTTTATTAGATATTATAAATATTATTACTGAAAATGGATTTGATGTTAATTATAAAAAACTGCGATTTGCAAATTCTAATGCCAAACAAACCGTAACTGGGATTACAGTAAATCAAAAACCCAATGTAGATAGGACTTTTTTGAAAAAAATAAGAGCTATTTTGTACGATATTAACCAAAATGGTTTAGAAATGGCAGCTTTTAAGCATTATTCGATTTCAAAAAAAGGTGAGAATACTTTAAGTTTTTTAAATGTTTTAGAAGGATATATTTTGTTTGTCAGGCAAATTCGTGGTGTTAATGATACTTATTATCAATGTTTTAACAATAAATTAAAGGAAATTAGATTAAAAAATTTAGAAATAGAAAATAAGAAAATTTAAAAATTATCAAATATGAAAAAACCTAAAATAGTGGTGCTAACGGGTGCAGGAATAAGTGCCGAAAGTGGAATAAAAACATTTAGAGATGCGGGTGGACTTTGGGAAGGGCATGATATTATGGAAGTTGCTTCTCCAGAAGGTTTTATGCGAAATCCACAATTAGTGCTAGATTTCTATAATCAACGCAGAAGACAACTTTCAGAAGTCAATCCTAATGCTGCTCATTTTGCTCTAAAAAAATTAGAAACGAAATTCGATGTCCAAATTATTACTCAAAACGTAGATGATTTACATGAAAGATCAGGTTCTAAAAAAATCATTCATTTACACGGAGAACTTACTAAAGCTCGAAGTTCTATTTATCCAAAATTGGTTTATGAAATAGGCGTAAAAGATATTCATATTGGAGATACATGTGAAAAGGGTTTTCAACTTCGTCCTTTTATTGTTTGGTTTGGCGAAAATGTGCCTTTAATGGAAAAAGCAGTTGATATAGCTTCTAAAGCTGATATTTTTATAATTATTGGAACTTCAATGCAAGTTTATCCTGCCGCTGGGTTGATAAATTATGTGCAAAAAGATGCGTTAATTTATTTAATTGATCCGCAAATTCCTGATATAGCACCAAGAGAAAATTTACATTGTATTCAAAAAAGTGCGGTAGAAGGATTGCCTAATTTAGTGGATGAATTATTGGAATAATGAAAAGAAGTAAATCCGTTTTTTTTATAATTTAGTAATATTTACTTTTAAATTAAATTTAAACACATTTTTTAAAATAGAAACTTGGTTTTAGATAATTTATTTAATTAAATAATCTTAAATTTTGAATAAATTCTAAAATCTGTAAGCTATTTGCTACCTTTAGTCAGTTGTATGGCTGTTTTTTTAAATATAATTTTGCATACTTAAAATAGCATAAATGCGTCAGAAACTAAGTGTTTCGATAAAATTTGGAGAAAAAGTTCGTGAAATTAGAATTTCACAATCGCTTTCACAAGAAGAGTTGGCACACCGAGCTAACGTACACAG
>REAG01000148.1 GCA_004294265.1 Cytophagales bacterium
TGTTCCTTATGGCACAAATATTAGTAATCTAACCGCTAGTGGCGTTATTTCAAATTTGGCAACCGTAAATCCAAGTTTTGCAACTTCAAAAGATTATAGTTTGTCAGTAGTTTATACAGTTACAGCAGAAAATTTATCAACCAATATTTATACTATAACTGTAACAGAATTAAGTTCACTTACAGGTATTTCAGGAGTTTTAAAAAACGAAAATAATGTTTTCATTTATCCTAATCCAGCTGAAAATGAAGTAAATATTGACGGATTATCAAATGAATCTGAAATAACTATTTTCAACCAAGTTGGAATTTTGACATATAAATTACAAACAAACGATACTTATGTAAAAATATCATTGAATAATTTAGCATCAGGACTGTATTTTTGTAAAATAAGTTCTACTAAAGCAAATATTATTCGTAAATTGGTCATTAATAAATAAACATGAATTATTATATAAACTTAATCAAGAATAGTATTAGCGTGCTATTCTTGATTTTTATTTTTTTGGGATGTAAGAATACGGTATTCAAACCAAATACTTACGCAAACAAATCATCAAAAATTGATAGCACAATTGTTGCAGACAGTGCTTTTGAAGCACAAATAATGCCTTTTAGAAAGAAATTGGACGCTATAATGAACCGAAAAATAGGTTTTACAAAAGTAGCACTCACAAAAACCGAAGGCGAATCTTTGCTTGGCAATTTTGTTTCGGATGCCATACTCGAAAAAGCCAGAACAATTTCGACACAAAAAGTAGATATAGGAGCTGTTAATAATGGCGGACTTCGCTCTCCGCTTCCTCAAGGCAGTATTACTGTAGGACATATTTTTGAATTAATGCCATTTGAAAACGAATTGGTTTTGGTTGATTTAACAGGAAAACAAATGAAACAATATTTTGAATATCATATTGGCAAAAAACTTCATTTGTCGAATACTAAAGTAAGAGCAAAAGGTAAAATTCTTGTGGAAGCATTAATAGGTGGTATTCCATTAGATACCATGAAAACATATACTATTGCCATGAGCGATTATATGGCAACAAGCGAACCCCCATTTATCAAAACATTACAAACTAAAAAATTAAACATAAAATTTCGAGATTTACTAATATACTATTTTGAAGAGAAAACAGCAAAAAAAGACACTGTAAATCCTATTATTTCAGGTCGTTTGGTTTTTGAATAATTAAAAAAAATATCAATATGAATAGAAGAGATTTTATGCAAAACACAATCCTCACGGCAGGAGGCTTACTTATTTCTAGTCAAATCCCTCTTTTGGCAAGCAATAAAAAAGAAATAAAACTCACAATTCTACATACAAACGACACCCATTCTCGGATTGATCCTTTTCCGAATGATGGAAGAAAAACCAGTGGATTAGGCGGAATGTCTCGCAGAGCAACTTTAATCAAAAAAATAAGAAAAGAAGAAAAAAATGTACTTTTATTTGACTCAGGTGATATATTTCAAGGAACTCCCTATTTTAACTATTTTGGAGGAGAGCTAGAATATAAACTCATGAGCCAAATGGGATATGATGCAAGTACACTCGGCAATCATGATTTTGATAATGGCTTAAATGGACTTAGAAAAATGCTTCCGAATGCTAATTTTCCCATGCTTATTTCTAATTATGATTTTAAAAACAACGACTTCAAAAATACCTTTCAACCTTATAAAATTTTTGAAAAAGAAGGATTGAAAATAGGTGTATTTGGCATTGGAATAGAATTTGAAGGTTTAGTCCCAGAAAATTTACATGAAAAAACATTATATATAGACCCCGTAGAAAAATCCAAAGAAATGGTAAAAGAATTAACCACAAAAAAATGTGATTTAATTATTTGTCTTTCGCATTTAGGATATAAATATGAGGAAAATAAAATATCCGATACCTTATTGGCTCAAAAAGTATCTGGAATTGATATAATTTTAGGTGCACATACCCATACTTTTTTAGATAAACCAGTTGTCATTAAAAATAATGAAGGTTTTCAAACTATGGTTGCTCAAGTAGGTTGGGCTGGTATAAAACTAGGAAGAATTGATTTGACATTTAGTAAAGATAAATCTGAAAAAAGATACGAAGGAATGAGCATCGAAATTTCTTAATAAAATGCTTAACCTTTAATAACACAAGCCTTCAAGTAAAGATGTTATATAAAGTTTAATAAATATTTACAAATCTTTGAAAACTTTTCCCCTTTGGAGAAATAAGAAAAGGATTCTAAAAAATTTAATTGAAAATATTTATAAGTCAAGGATTCTAGCGGCAAATGCAACTTTTTTTACAAAATAAATCTAAGATTTAGGTAATTAAATCTTAGATTCTACACACAAATGCAACTTTAGGAATAATATTTTTATTTACAATTTTATTCATAGAAAATCATAGTGTGTCTAATAAATATCTACCATTAAATTTTTAGAAAACCCCTTTTTTATTTCCCAAATGAGGAAAATTTATCAAGGAAATTGTAATTATTTATTAGACTTTATTTAAGTATTTTGTTTAATTTGCCTAACTTTATAAAAATGGCACTTTCTCAATCAAAATATTCTAACCAAATCCATCTTTTAGTAGATTTTTTTCTGCTAAATACCGCATTTTTTTGGGGATATTTTCTTAAATGGGGAGATTTTAACCTTTTTGAAGATAATAGTTATTTTGGCTTTATCATTTATTTCAATGCTATTTGGTTTATTACTGGCAATTATTTAGGTACTTTTACATTTCGACCTCAAAAAGGAATAGAAAATACTCTTTCTGTTTTTCTTAAACTTATTACTTTTCATATCCTAATGCTATCTGTATATTGGGTTTATTTAAAAGGTTTTTATTTTTCAAGATTACATTTAGGATATACCTACATGATTTTATTTATAACTATGTTATCTTGGAAACTATCATTTTATTACTTTTTAAAGTTTTATAGAAAGCAATGGTTTAAATTTAGAAATGTATTAATTGTTGGTTATGGCGACTCTGCTATTGAGCTTTCAAATTTCTTTAGAAATTACCCAGAATATGGTTTTAGGTTTTTAGGTTTTTTGTCAGATTCAGATAAAAAGTCCTCAGATATAATTGGCAAAACTACAGATTTACATTCGATTGTTGAAAATATAAGAATAGATGAGATTTTTGTTTCGGTGCCAGATGCTATTGAAGTAAATATTGATTCGCTCATAAATTTTTCGGATGATAATGTGATTCGACTTCGCATCATGCCCGATTTGAGAAGAATCACGAATAAAAATTATTTTGTAGAATTATATGAAGGAATTCCCATTCTTTCTTTCCGAAACTTACCTTTAGATGATATTTTAAACCGAGCCTCCAAACGAGCTTTTGATATACTTTTCTCTTCTTTTGTTATCGTTATAGTAATAAGTTGGCTTTTCCCGATATTGGCTTTGATAATAAAAATTACCTCAAAAGGACCCATTTTTTTTCGACAAAAAAGAACGGGCAAAGATGGTAAAGATTTTTGGTGTTATAAATTTAGATCAATGTATTCCAACTCTGAATCGGACAATAAACAAGCCAAAAAAGGAGATTCAAGAATTACACCAATTGGTAAGTTTATTAGAAAAACAAGTCTTGACGAATTTCCTCAATTTTTTAATGTTTGGATTGGAAACATGAGCATTGTTGGTCCTCGTCCGCACATGCTCAAACACACCGAAGAATATTCGCAAGTAATAAGTAAATATATGGTTAGGCATTTTGTAAAGCCTGGCATAACGGGTTTGGCTCAAATCAAAGGTTTTAGAGGCGAAACCACCGACCCTCAAAAAATGTTAGGAAGAGTAAAAATGGATATTTTTTATATCGAAAATTGGCGTTTTATAATGGACTTAAAAATTGTATTTTTTACCGTTATCAATATTTTTAGAGGCGAAGAAAATGCAGGCTAAATTAACCGAACAATCCGTTTTAGGAGTCTCAATTCTAATACCTGTTTTCAATTTCAATATAAATCAACTTGTTAAAAACCTTACTGAATTAAAAACTATTTTAGAAATAGAAATAATCATCATCGATGATTGTTCAACTCTAAGTTTTGATTTTAATTCTAAGGATTCTAGAGTAAAATACATCAAATTAGAAAAAAATATTGGTCGCAGTAAAATCAGAAACTTACTTGCAAGTTATGCAAATTATTCACATTTACTTTTTTTAGATTGTGATGTTATGCCAGTTTCAAATAACTATCTATCAAATTATGAAATTTTGTTAGAAAAACAAAATGAAGTTTTGTATGGCGGAAATTTATATAACGACTCCCCCCCGACCAACAAATATCTAATTTTACATTGGAAAGCGGGAAAGTACAAAGAACAAAAGACAGCAATAGAAAGAGAAAAGAAACCCTATCAAAGTTTTATAACTTATAATTTTATTATTTCTAAAAAAATATTTTTAGAAATGCTATTTGACGAAAATATTATTGGTTATGGACACGAAGATA
Organism: Cytophagales bacterium; assembly: GCA_004294265.1. Classification (GTDB taxonomy): domain Bacteria; phylum Bacteroidota; class Bacteroidia; order Cytophagales; family UBA9547; genus REAG01. The sequence continues at coordinate 4,484 of REAG01000148.1, forward strand.
CAAAATTTGGGATTGATCTGCAAAAAAAAGGAGTAAAAATTACTCATATTGACAATCCAGTATATCATTTAGGATTAAATAAAGCAAGTGATATTGTGGAAAAATCAAAAGAAGCAGTTGATAATTTATGCAAATTAATTATTTCAGAAAATATTGGTAAAGAAACAAAATTATATAAAAGTTTTGCCTTTCTTAAAAAATATAAAATGCTAACTATTTTTAGTATTATTACTAAAATTGGCAGTTTTTTGATTTATAAAAACTTGTATTCAAAAAATCCATTTTTAATAAGTTTAGATATTTTAAAATTACAAAGAATGGTTCAAAATTTAAGAAATTATAAATAATTATTTTTAAAAATATAATTTCATTTATAGAAAAGCCCACGTAACTACAAAACACTCAAAAAACGGAGTTTTTTGAGTTCCCTTCCCCTTGGGGAAGGGTTAGGGATGGTGTTTTGAAAGAAATATTTATGTTTTAAATTTAAAGTGTAGCTAAGTGGGCTTTTCTATTCATTTATTACTTATTTTTAATTCATTAAATCATTCACAAAAAGCGTCCAGTAAGATAATCTGTTATTATATATTTTTTTTGCTTCAATCATAATATCAGAATACTTTGAAAAAACATATCGAAAAGATGTATTATCTGTATTTCCGCTCAAATTTTGAGAAAAAAGTAAGTCTAGGGCGGTAGCATTTCCAAAAATTTCCTTTAAATCATACAATTTGGTTACCTGTTTGGGATCATAATTTTCGATTAAAGGTTTTAGGTGTGTGTTATAAATTTCAAACGCCATATCGTTTACTGCCAAACCTTTTTCTAAAACTAAATTATCTTTGGCAGGATTTGTATATTCAAAAAATGATCCGTCAAAAACATTCGTAAGTTGTGAGCTGTCATTATATTTGCAATTAAAAAAATATTTTTTTGAATCCAAAAATGTGTATTTACTAATATCGCTGTTTCCGATTTTTTTAAGCCATTCTCTCAATATTATAGGAGATTCTCGGTTGATAGACGGGTCTATTACAAATATTTCTGGCTTATTTTTATAATTTATTTTTATAATTGGTGCTGTATGATAATTCCAATGAATGGTATTTTCTGGAGCTAAACCATGAATATCATCCACAAAAAGGGCTCTGTTATCATAATCAAAAAGTGAGGCAGGCGAAAAAAGCCAAATTTTACTATGTTCAATATTTTGCTTGGATAAAATTAAAGATATTACATGGCTACGTTGTTGACAACCGCCTTGCGAAAACTGAAATCCTACATTTGATTTGTAAGAAATAGTTTCAAAAATAGATTCCAAAAAACTATCATCGTAAACTTTAAGGGTCGAAATATCATCTATAGGAAATTGGTAATCTATCATTTTGAAGGTTTTAAAAGGTAGGTTTTTCAAAAAAATCTTTGAATAAAATAATTATATTTTATTCAAAGATTATAAAAAAATATTACTTAGCAGCTGAATATAATTCAGCAACTTTTTTCCAGTTTATTACATTCCAAAATGCTGCAATATAATCAGGACGTTTGTTTTGATATTTTAAATAATAAGCGTGTTCCCAAACGTCTAAACCAATAATTGGAGTGCCTTTTACTTCGGCAATATCCATTAAAGGATTATCTTGGTTTGGGGTTGAAGTAATTATTAATTCGCCATTTGAAACTACAAGCCAAGCCCATCCCGAACCAAAACGACTTACGCCTGCTTTAGCAAATTCTTCTTTGAAAGTATCGAAAGACCCAAATTTTTTATCAATTGCAGCTGCCAAATCTCCAGAAGGCAATCCGCCAGCATTTGGAGCCAATATAGACCAGAAAAAAGCATGGTTATAATGCCCTCCACCATTGTTGCGAACTGGAGCTGGGTGTTTGCTGATGTTTTTGCAAATATCTTCGATGCTTAAATTTTCTTCTGGTTTGCCTGCCAAAGCGTTGTTTAAGTTCGTAATATAAGCATTGTGATGACGACCGTGGTGGATTTCCATTGTCATTTTGTCAAAATGTGGCTCCAATGCATCAAGTGCATACGCAAGAGCGGGAAGTGTAAATGCCATTTAATTTTAAATTTAGTTTTTAATTATTTTCAAATATACTTAGATTTTAGCAAATAAAAAAATCAAAAAGTATAAATAATTTTATTTTAGAGATTTGAATTTTGAGGATTAAAATTTAGAAAAAAAGAATATTTTCTGATAATTTTTCGTATAAAAGTGCTAAATTAGGCTGATTTGAAAGTATTTCTAAGTGTTCGTTCATCGTTTTTTTATCGTTTCGGATGGCAGGACCTGTTTGCACATTTCTAGGATTATTTTGCAGGGCTTTTTGAGTGGTAGTTTGGATAAGTGGTTTTAAAAGCTCAAATGAAAGCCCGTTTTTTTCGAGAATTTCATACGAAATTGCGTACAAATGGTTGGTGAAATTACATGCAAATACTGCCGCTAAATGGAGTTTTTTGCGATCTTCGGAATCATAAAAGGCAATATTTTCGCAAATAGAAAAAGCTAATTTTTCAACTATTTTTTCAGTATTTTCATCTGAAGTTTCTAAGCAAATAGGCACAAATTTCATGTCTAAACTTACGAATTTTGAAAAAGTTTGCAAGGGATAAAAAACCCCATATTTTTCGATTTCTGTATTTTCAAAAACATCCATTCCTACGCTACCCGAAGTGTGCAAAACAATGGCATTTGGAGGAAAAATCATATTTTTTAATTCATAAATTAAAGCATCGTCTGGAAGACAAATAAATACAACTTCAGCTAAAGAATGGCTCAAATCTAGCTTATTAGTTGGTTTTGCATCATATAGTTTTTGACACAAAGCCCTTGCATGGTTGATATTTCGGCTGAAAATATCAGTAATAGTATGTCCGTTTTTATCAAAATTTTGAGCCAAATGATAAGCAACATTTCCCGCTCCAATAAAGGCTATTTTCAAAATATAAATTTATAAAATATCATCAAATACATCGTTCATGTCAATTTCTAGTTTTGGAAGTGTTTTGAGCCTTACTTTATCTTCTCTTCCATATATTTTATCAAGTTTGTAAGTTCCGTTTTCAAGTAAATATACTTTCAAAACATTCTCTCCAGGATAAATTACCCAATATTCGCCAACGCCAGCAGCTTCATATAAATCATATTTTATTACTATATCTTTTTTTGATGTGAAAGGTGAAAGCACTTCTAAAATAAAATCTGGCGTTCCGTTGCAACCTTTGGTATCTAGCAAATCCGGGTTGCAAACCACGCAAACATCAGGTTGAACGACTGTAATTACTTCTTTATCAATCAAATTTCTTGTCAATCGAACATCAAAAGGAGCAATAAAAACTCGACATTTATTTCTTTTCAAAAAGTAATTAATTTCAGTAAATACTGAACCTGCGATTCGTTGATGATAAGTGCTTGGTGCTGGACACATTTTGTAAATATATCCTTTTAAAAGCTCCACCATGCCCTCAAAACGCCACGTTAGGTAGTCTGCATAAGTATATTGTTTGCTTAAATCAAGCTGGGAAATATCGGTGATAGTTGCCATTTTTATTTTTTATTTACAAAAATAAGGTTTTTTGATTTATTTTTGATTATAATGTTCTAAAATATTGTCTTTTCATAATAATTCTTTTTTTTGGTTATGATTTTCATATTTTTGTAAATTCATATTTAAAATAAATTTTGCTTTTAAGTTTACAAAGTCTTTTGTGGGTGCCACTTTTTTGCTTTTTTGCCTTTTTTTTTATGCCCAAAAATTGGCATAAAAATTGGGCTTGGTTGTCAGTTTTTATATTTTTCCTTCTTTTATTAAATAGTATTTTTTTAATAAACAAACTTATTGAAATTAAAGAAATTAACTATTCTTTTACTTGGTTTTCATTGGCTTTTAATCTTAATTTTTTAGCTGGATTAAGAATAAATATTTCTACAGCAATTATGCTTTTTGTAGTTCAATTTATAGCTTTATTGGTGTTTATTTATTCGATTGAATACAAAAAAAATGACGAACATTTTCATCGTTTTTTCGCTTATATTGGTTTGTTTATTTTTGCTATTAATGGCTTAGTATTATCAAATAATTTATTGATAATCTTCATTTTTTGGGAATTCGTTGGCTTTGCATCTTATTTACTTATTGGGTTTTGGTTTGATAAACAAAAAGCTATTGAAGCCAATTTTAAGGCTTTTATGACCAATCGTTTTGCCGATATTTTTTTACTAATTGGTGTGCTATTATTATGGTCGAATGTGGGAACTTTACAATTAGATGAAATTAAAAATTATGTAAGTTTTTATGGAAATAACAATGAATGTATTTCTCTAGCTGGATTTTGTATTTTTTTGGGATGTATGGGCAAATCGGCTCAGTTTCCTTTTCAAGTTTGGTTACCTGATGCCATGGAAGGTCCAACGCCAGTTTCAGCATTAATTCATGCAGCTACAATGGTTGCGGCAGGTGTTTTTTTGATGATGAACGTGATTTTTTTATGTTCGCCTTTAGTTTTGAATTTAATAGCTTTTGTGGGATGTCTAACGGCTTTATTGGGTGCAATTTCAGCCTTGAGTCAGTATGATTTAAAGAAAATTTTGGCATTTTCTACCATTTCGCAACTCGGTATTATGATGGCTGCCATTGGTTTAAATGCACCAGAATTGGCGTTTTTTCATCTTTTTACACATGCATTTTTCAAAGCGGGTTTGTTTTTAAGTGCAGGTTCGGTAATTCATTGTATGCACCACGCGCATGAAAAATTACCAACATTATCAACTAAATATTATTTCGACAAACAAGATATTCGTAATATGGGAGGATTATTGAAAATTATTCCAACAACTTCAATATGTTTTATCATTTGTGGTTTGGCATTGATTGGTTTACCATTCTTCTCTGGATTTGTTTCTAAAGGAAATATTATTACAAAATCGTATGAATTGGCTCAAAATGGCAGTTTTTTTGATTATTTTATTTGGATTTCTTTATTGATTACAACTTTTTTGACTTCTTTTTATGTTTTTAAAACTATTTTAAAAGCTTTTTTTGGAGAACTTAAAATTAGTAATTTACTAAAAGAAAATAATATTAATTTTCATGATAATGGAAAATTGATTTTGGTGCCAATTATTATTTTGGCTTTTTGTTCTTTTCAATTTAATCCGTTTGTGTTTGGTGTTAAAAACTTGTTATTTTCTTCTTTACAAATCAATCTTAACTTAGAGATTAAATCAGAAATTGTTACTGTTCTTATTTCATTTTTAGCTATTATAATTGTTTATATTTTATATGTTAAAAATAAAATAAAAAACATAAAAATTCCAGTTTTGATATTTAAAATTTCTTACCGACATTTTTATTTGGATGCTTTTGTTAATCATGCTTTTATTCGTCCAAACCAAATGATTATGAATGGTGTGTTGTTTTTTGAAACCTCAATTTTAGAACAAACAACTAAGTTGATTTATGTTTCGCAAGTAGTTGCGGCAAATGTTATTGCTTTTATAGATAGATTTTTTGTTGATGGAATAGTTAATTTTATTACTAGTATTGTAAATGGATTTTCGTATATAATTAAATATATTCAAAATGGAAAAATTCAATTTTATATTTTATTTTTTATAATATTTATTACTTTATTTATTATGATTATTTTTTTTAATTAATTACGTTGGTCTAATCCCCAATTTAATTTTTCTCTTAATGTAATCAAAAAATCATAGCCTTTTGGTTTGATTATTTTAGCTTTAAAGTTTTCTTTTTTGATAGTAATGTTAATGTCGGAAGTGCAGGTTTTGTATCTTGAATCGGAAGAAATTAATATATTTTTGCTTCTGCTATCTATTTTAAAACTCAAAACTGAGTCGTCCGAAACAATTAATGGACGTACATTTAAGTTGTGTGGGCTGATGGGAGCAATCACGAAATTGGTAGAACTTGGCATCACTACTGGTCCTCCGCAGCTCAAAGAATAGGCAGTTGAGCCTGTTGGTGTAGAGATTATTAAGCCATCTGCCCAGTAAGAATTAAGGAAAATGTCGTTGATATAGGCATGAACAACAATCATTGAAGATGAATCTTTTTTTTGAATGGTAACTTCGTTTAGTGCAAAATTTAATCCATTAAAAAGTTCTAAATCTGAGTCAATTTTGAGTAAAGTTCGGTTTTCAATATCAAATTCATGGTTTAATAATAGGGCAATATCTTCTTTTATTTTATGCTTAGGCGTGGTTGCCAAAAAACCTAATCTGCCCGTGTTTATTCCTAAAATTGGAATTTCGTTTTGTTTGATATAGCTTACGGTTTCTAAAAAAGTACCATCTCCTCCCAAACTAATTGCGTAAGTAAATTGAGATAAGTCGCTTAAATTATTGAAAGTTTTTTGAGTATAAGTTTTTATTTTCTTTTTATTCAAAAACAAGGAAAATGTATCTAAAATAGCAATTTCAATACCATTTTTATATAATATGTCAAAAAATTCAGATACATATATTTCAGCATCTTCATTGAAACTTCTTCCAAAAACTGCAATTTTCATTGTTTAGGTTTTTATTTTTATTAATTAAATTATTTTTTATAACAGTAATAATTACTACCATTATAAAATTGAAATATTATTTATTAAAAATTTATAATATTACAGTTTTAAAACATAATTATAAGCAAATATGATATTTTTTTTGTTTAGTTTTCAAGTTTTATTTCAGTTTATTTATTTTTTACATTTAATATTAAAAAAGTTATATTGTATATCGCTAGTAAACTGTAATTTATCGTTAAAAACTATCGATTTACCGATAAATTTATAATTATTTTATAAAATATTAAATTTTAGAGTTACTTTTATATTAATTTAAAAATTAAATTGTAATGTAGCTTTAAAAAAAATAAAAGTCAAATAAATAATTTATTTATTTCAAAATAATAATTTCATTATAATTTATTATTTAAGAAATTTTAAAACAAAATTTAATCAAAAATCCTCATAAACTTTATCTATTTAAAAAATGAAAAATTTTATTAAAATTCTAAAATTTCGCTTACAATTTTCAATATTTTTAATATTGTCATCTTTATCTTTCGCACAAACTACCTATACTTTTACTGCTGCTGGAGGAAATTTTCAAACAGCTACCAATTGGAGTCCTGCACGAACAGTTTTGGCAACGAATGATATTTTGGTTTTTACCACAACTAGTAACATTACGGTAAATAATGTGCCTAGTCAAACTATTTTACAGTTACGAAATATTGGAACTGCTAATGTGAGATTTGACCCTGTAACTTCTACAAATATTACATTGTCAATTGATGGCGGAAATCTTAATAATATCGATCTTCAAAATGGAGGTGGCGGTGGATTTAATTTTAATACAGCTGGAGGCGGAACAATAAATGTTATAACTAAAAATATTTTTATTGGGACAGGTCGAAATATAGATTTAACCAATATAAATACAACTGGATTTTTAACTGTTTCTGGGCTTTGCACTAATTCAGGTGGAGGTATTACTAATTCATTAATTTCTGGAACTACTAAAACCACTTTTTTGAATGCTAGTGTTTATAATCACAATGTAAATGGTGGTAATATTCCTTTTGCAAATTGGTTGCAAGGAAGTACTTGTAGCATTACTGGAATTATTGGAAATGATCTTAGTCAAATAAATCAATCTTTTTGGGACTTAACTTGGGATTGCGCTGGGCAAAATGTAACAAGACGATTAATAAGCACAAACGGACAATCTATGTCTGTTTTGGGTACTTTTTTTGTAAGAAATACCAATAATCAAATTTTAGGATTATTTACTGGAAATGCTGGTGAAACTACCAATTTCTTTATAAATAATTTACAACAAAGTAATGGAACTTTACAATTAGCTAATAATGGAAACACAAATGCTGCTTTAGTTAGAATTAGTGGAAATATAACGCAAACGGGAGGTTCTATGGCACTTGGTGGAGCTGGTTCTTTGAGCGTTTTGTCTTTGACTGGTGCTAACTCTACAATCAACATGCTTAACGGTTTTGGAAATATTCCTTTAGTTGTTAATAAAAACACTTCATCTACTTCTGTAGATTTGAATGCAAATCTTGCCATGACAGGAAGTTTAACATTTTTAAACGGGATGATTAATTCCAATGCTTTTGTGCTTTCTACTTCTGGTAACGTAACGGGTGCATCAGCCACCACAGGTTGGGTAAATGGAAATTTAGCAAGAAATTTTGCGGTTGGTACAAATGTGGCAAGAACTTTTGATGTTGGGAATGCATCTATTTATGCTCCGTTTTCAATCAATTTCCCTTCTGTAACTACGCAAGGTTTTGTAAGAACTAGTTTTACAAATGGAGAAAATCCTAATACTTCAAGTGTTTGTTTGGATGCTAGCAATAGTGTAAATGCTTTTTGGAATATTACAACCTCTGGACCTTCGGTTTTACCATTATCTTTTGCTCCCACTTTTAGTTTATCTGGAATAAACGTAGATGGTACGGTTACAAATTCTTCATTGATAGGTGCAGTTTTTCAGGGCTCAAGTTTGCAAAACTATATTTCACAGTCAGGCTCTACGGCAAGTTCAGTAACTTTATCAAACGCATCAAATTTAGGAAATTATGTTTTGGCACAACGTAATACAATTACTAGCAATATAGGTTCGATCATTGGAAATGCAAATTCTTGTATTAATCAATCTTCTGCCTATTCAGTAACTAGCGTAGCTGGTTCTATTTATACTTGGGCAGTTCCTTCAGGATATAGCATTGTCTCGGGACAAGGTACTAGTTTGGCTACAATAAGTGTTTCGGGAGTTGCTTCAAGTGGGTTGATTTCTGTTTCAGGTTCTTCAGCTTGTTATTCAGGTTTAATAGCAACTACAACTGGAATTACTCTTAGTCCTACTTATTTGTCAATTACTAGTTTGCCAACTAATGCCTTATCTTATCTTTTTTCAAATAGTACAAATGATGGTTCTGGTTCAAATACAGCTGTTTTATTAGGAAATGTTACTCCTAATTATACATTAGATAGATTTAACAATGCAAATTCTGCAATAAGTTTAAATGAGGTAGCTTCTACACCTACTCGACAGTCGGTTTCTAATACATCGCAAGTTTCGGGTATTGCAAATTTTAGCTTATCTATTTGGATAAAAACAAGCTCTACACAAGGTGGATGGATTGTAGGTCGCCAGAATGGGAGTTCAAATGATAGAAAAATATTTATGAACGATAATGGGATTGTAAGATTTGGAGTTTACAATGGCTCTGTTCAAACGATTGCTTCAAGTTCAGCATTGAATGATAACAAATGGCATCATTTAGTTGCCACACATTCTACCACAAATGGGATACAGCTTTTTGTTGATGGTGTATTAAATAGTAGTTCAACACTAGTCAGTACCGATGGAAATTCAGGGAACTGGAATATTGGAAACGGTTCGAACTGGGGAGGTGCAAATGGCTCTACTAATAGTTATTTCACTGGATCTGTTGATGAGTTTACTTATTATATAAGAATTTTAACACAAGCAGAAATAGATCAATTGTATGGAAACTCTATCATCTATAATAATCCAGTATGTATTGGTGGAAATTTAATTCTTCAAGTTGGAACAGCAACTGGTGCAAATTATGCTTGGTCAGGCCCAAATGGTTTTACTTCTTCTATTTCAAATCCAACGATTTTGGGTATTACTACAAGTGCAACAGGTACTTATTCGGTTACTGTTTCTTTTCCTACCTGTAGTTTAACACCCATTACAAGATTTATAGATGTAGCTGCAGACTTAGTTAATACAATTACAGGAACACAAACAGTTTGTAGCGGAATAGTACCTTTAAATCCATTTACAGGTTCAGTACTGTCGGGTTATACCTATCAATGGGAGATGAGTACGATTTCGGGTGTAACAGGTTTTACTACCATTTCGGGAGCAACTTTAACTGGATTTACTGTAACAACTTCGGCAGCAACCAATCGTTGGTACAGAAGATTTATAACAAATGGAATATGCGCTTTGTATAGTAATACCATTGGTATATTTTTAACAACTCCTGATTTTAATGAAGCATTAGTATATCCATCTGGCTATTTTGCAGCGTATGCTTATCGTGCTCAAAACTGGCCCAATGCCAACTATGCAGGATTTTGGACTGTGGCAGGTGCAGGTTTAACTTTTGATACACAATCTAGCACAATTGGCTATGCTATCAATACTGGTTTTCCGCACAATGCCCCTAATTATCAAGGTTGCCAAACAGGAAATACAAACTATTCTATTAGTGTGAAAGCACAAAATATAGTTACTTCTTCTGGTAATTATATGCTTAATTTACCATATTATGATGATGCAACAGAAGTTTTAATTGATAATACTCGTATTTTTTATGATGGCACGTGGTTTCAAAATATACCTAAAAATAATGTTTGCGTTACCCCTATTAATTCTTCAAGTTTAATAGAAGTTAAAGTGACGCAAGCTGGTGGCGGTGGCGGTGTGGCTTTTAATTTTACTCCTGTAACAACATTATCTGCGTTAAACCCTGGTCAAATTTCTGGAAGCATAACTGGCTTAAGTACTGTAACTTCAATATGTCCTGGCACATTAGCACCTACATTGTATAATTTTACAACACCATCTGGTGGTTGCTGTATTCAATCTTACAAATGGCAACAATCTCCTGATGGGATTGCATGGACTGATTTATCTAATTCAAATTCAGTTACTTATACACATCCTTTAACTTTAAGTCAAGATACGTATTTTAGAAGAATTGTATTTGATAGATGTGGAAATTCGGCTACATCAGCTCCTTTATTAGTAGATATGAATAAAGTTGTCAATGGAAATCCAAGTATTTTTGGAACAGCAGGTTGGAATTCATATTTTTATAGAGATATGACGAGAACTTCTTATGCTGGTAATTTTTCTATGCCAGGTTTAAATCCTACTACTTCTGGTCTAAGTTTCGATACCAGAAATTATTTTGCAAGTGCCACAGCACCAAGTACTTATTCTCAATATGACGGTTGTCCAATATCTAATGATAATATTTCTGCCAGTTTCAAAAGAACTAATTTCACGCCAGGTTTTTATAACCTAAATATGATATTTAACGATGATAATGTTAATGTACTTATCAATGGACAATCTGTATTTTCACGTGCTTTTTCTGGTACTGCCGTTACAGCTTGGACGGGTTATCTTTCTGCCACTGATCAAATAGAAATGAATTGGGATCAAGGTGGTGGTGGTTCTGGCTTGGCTGTAAACTTCGTGCCTATATCCACTTTTACTGGAATGATTGCTGGTTCTATTGCCTATCCAACTTCGGTTTGCTCAGGAGAAATTCCTCAACCTAAATTCATTACTTTAATCAATTCTACGGGTTGCGGAGTAGGTTTAATTAAAAATTACCAATGGCAATCAAGTACAACTTCATCCACTACTGGTTTTACAAACCTAGGAACTGTAACAACAGTACCTACATATCAATTTATTTCTTCTCTTCCTTCTACAACTTATTTAAGAAGAATAGATAATGATTGGTGTAATCAATCTATAACATTACCTGCTATAGCACTTACAGTTACAAATACCTCACCTGGAGATACGAGTGTTTTTGGAAGTAGCCAATGGATTAGTTATGCATTTAGTTCTTCTAACTGGACTAATTACAAAGGGTATTTTCCTATGCCAACGCAAACATTTAATTCATTAAATTATTTTAATACAACGAATAATGAAAGCCCATCAAGTTCTCCTGGATATCAGGGTTGTGCAGTGCCTGGCTCTACTTTTTCGACTCGTACCAAAAGACAAGGCTTTACCTCTGGCACTTATAATTTACAATTTTCACATGATGACTTAGGGGTTGTTATAATTAATGGAATAGAAGTTTTTAGGCTTAATAATTGTTGTAGTAACAATGCAAATATTTGGACTGGCACGCTAGGTGCTACTGATAGAATAGAAATATATCATAATCAATTCCCAGGTCCTGCTTATTATGGACTTGCATTAAATTTATCGGCTTCTTCAGGATTAACAAATGGCGGAACGATTGGCACTTCTCAATCAATTTGTTTAAATTCTAGCATTTCAGGTATTACAAATGTAGCCAATCCTGCAAATGGAGGTTGTACAAATTATTTTAGATGGGAGTCGAGTACCTCTCCAACATTTGCAAGTATAAATTCATTAACTGGATTGTCAATATCTAATGCACTTTCAGGTACAGTTTTAGGAATAATTACACAAACTACTTTTGTTAGACGTGTGGCTATAAGTGCCTGTGGAGGAGCTTCTTTTTTCTCAAATGTGGTTACTATTACTGCAAATCCTATTCTTACTAGCGGTACAATTAGCACAGTCGCAGGAGTTTGTGCAGGTAATATTCCTAGCACAATAACTAGTCTTTCATTACCTACTGGTGGAACTTCAAGTTTTACTTATCAATGGGAAATTTCAACTAATAATACGACATTTGCAGGAATTCCTTCGGCAACTAACATCAATTTTACGCCAACAGCACCAATTTCTGTACCTACATTTTACAGAAGAAGGGTTACAGATGCAAGTTGTGGCACAACCGTAACATCTGCTACTTTAGCAGATATTAGTCCAGCTACAACAGTTACAGGTTTATCTTCATCATTAAGAATTTGCCCAGGAGAAACGGCTTCTTTTTCTGCTTTTACTAACGCAGTAACGCCAACATATAGATGGGGGTATTCAACTTCTTCCGTACCAGGAACATTTGTAGCCTTGAATGAAAATCAAGTAATAAGTAGTGGAACATTTACAGGAGTAAATACAAGTTCTTTAACAATTAAAACTTTGTCTTCTGCTGGAATTTCATTAGATAATACTTTCTATAGTGTTTCAATAGTTGGTTCTTGTGGGCAATTGGCAACAAGTACAGGGCTGAAATTAGATATGTCTATTAATCCTTTAGTAATTTCTAATGTACAAGACTTGACAGTTTGTGGTGGAAATGTAGCTGTATTTAGTTATACTATGACAGGCAGCCCTATTGGCTATCAATGGCAACAAAGTACAGACAATGGCTCAAATTATTTCCCGATTTCGGATAATGCAACTTTTTCTGGAACAAATACCAATTCATTAACGATTAGTGGTGCTTTTACTACTGCATTACATAATACAAGATACAGATCTTTTCCTTCATATATCGAAACTTGTAATTCTTTTGGTGGTTCAAATGTAGGAACACTAAGTACTACATCAACTATTAATAATAATATTTCTGTATCAGGTATTGTATCTTCAATTTGTTCGGGAAATCAAACTACAATTATTGGCGAAAATGTTACAGTTCCTGGTTTTGGAGCTTATCAATGGCAATCTTCTACAAATGGTAGTTCTTGGTCTAATATCACTTCTAGTGGCGTGTCTCAAAATTATACTGTAGCTGGATTAACTACCAATAGTTTTTTTAGAAGAATTGCTAATTCTAATTTTGGTTGTACAAGTACTTCAACTGGATTTTTACTCACTGTAAATCCTAATGTAGCTTTTGTAACAAATCTAAGTGCTACACTTACCACTTGTGCTGGTCCAGGTATTACCTTAAATACTTCTGCCACAGGTACACCCTTAATTAATTATCAATGGCAAATGGGAGGAGTAAATATTTCAGATAATGCTACTTTCTCAGGCACAAACACACGTTCACTTACGCTCTCTACCATATTAAGTAGCATGAATGGATTACAATTTAGGGTTGTTGCCTCTTCAGTTTGTGGAAGTGCTATATCTACACAAACTACTTTTGCAATTACTAACTTGCCTACATTCGTTACACAACCCATTGGAAGACAAATTTGTGAAGGCGAACTTGTTACTATATTTAATGGAAGTGCTACAGGAGTTACAAATTATCAATGGCAAAGAAGTTTAGATGGTGGAAATAGTTATTCTGATATTTCCAATACTGGAGATTTTTATAATAATTCTGCTATTACAGTAAACCTATTACCTTCGAATACACTTACAAAAGCTACTTATCATGGAATGTTTTTTCGTTTAAAAGCTACAAATGCTTGTCCAACTCCAAGCTTTTCTAATGGTGCAGTTTTAACAGTTATATCTCCAATTACAGGAAATGCCATAACAACCACTAATCAAACCATTTGCCCATTAACAACATTTGTAGGTTTGCAAGCATCTACAACTACAGGTACAATCAATACACTTACTGGTGGTAGTGGAATATTTGATGTTTACTGGACTTCTTCGCCAAATAATGCCACTTGGACTACCATTGTTGGTCAGACATTTCAAAATTATAATCCATTAACTGTTGCGGGAACAACTTTTTTCAGAAGAACTGTATATTCTGGAACTTGTCCTGTTAGCAATAGTAATTCAGTTTCTGTTACTGTAAACCCAGCAACAACCGTAACTTCTTCACCAACTTCTATATTAGGCTGTGCCAATAGCTCTGTTGTATATTCTGTTACTGCTCAAGGAAGTGCATTGAATTACCAATGGCAATATTCGTCTGATAATGGCACTAGTTATGCTGATGTAACTAATCCGCTTTTAGGAAATAGTTTAGGGTTTTCTCCTACTTCAAATAATCTGAATATAAATAATATGAGAGTTAATTTGAATGGATTTATGTTTAGAGTAATTGTGTCTGGAAATTGTCCACCTAATTTGAATACTTCAACAGGAGCTGTATTGTCAGTTGGTGGAATTCCAACTGTTACAAGTACACTTACCAATTCGATTTGTTCTGGTACGCCTTTAGCCTATAATATTACAAGTAATATTGGAGGTTCTACTTTCTCGTGGACTAGAAATGCGATTGCGGGAATTTCAAATCCAGCAACTACTTCGGGATTAGCTTCAATTACTGAAACATTAGGTGTAACTTCTGCTTCGCCTGTGAGAGTGCTTTATTCAATTATACCTTCAGGACCGGCACCATCCGTTTGTGTGGGAGTTGCTTCGGTACTTACTGTAACGGCAAGTGCAAGTGGAAGTTGGAATGGGTTTGTAAGTTCAGATTGGAATAATGCAGGAAACTGGTGCGGTGGTGTACCTAGTGCATCAAATGCCATAATTCCATCAGGTGTAGCATTTATGCCTGTAATTACAACATTAGGTGTGAATTTAAGCGGATTAACTATTTTAGGTTCAGCTTCACTTACTTTAAATTCGCCTAATAACTTATCTATTTCTGGAAATGTAATAAACAATGGTATCTTAACTATGCCATCTAGTTCGACAGTTGCATTAAATGGAGCTAATCAATCCATAGGAGGAAGTGCACCCACTTCAATTTCAAATCTAGTTTTGGCTGGTACAGGTATTAAAACTTTGAACTCTTCTGTAATTGTTTCTAATTCTTTAACTTTAGGTACAAATATTACCTTAAATGCTGGAAATAATCTTACCCTAGTTTCAAATGCATCAGGTACTGGAAGAGTTGCAGCTTTACCATCAGGAGCCATAATCAATGGCAATGTAACCGTTCAACGATATATCCCTGCCAAACGCTCTACGAGATATTTTTCAAGTCCAGTTTTGGGAGCCACATTAAATAATTGGAG
>REAG01000355.1 GCA_004294265.1 Cytophagales bacterium
TTTTTCTGACACTAACTAATTTGGTGGGGTATAAAATAACGATATGTAATTTGTTGTTTATCAGCATGTTAAAAATCACTCCTGCCCACCAAGTAGCAAAACAACAGTTTCCTAATTTTGTAACTACCTAATAGTCAGTAGCTATATTATTTGCCCCACCAAATCCGTTAGTGTCAGGATTTTCGTAACCTTCAATTACCTGTACTGTGACCTTATTGGACTGATGGATTCATCCCTGTTAAAACAATATCTAACAGGTAAAGTAGAAGGCATGGAAATCACTCTATCGTTTTTACTTTATGCAGGAATTTTGATGGAGATTCCGATTTCAATGATACTTTTTTCGAGGATTTTTCCTGACAAACCCAATGCTTGGGCAAATATTGTGACTTCATTTATCAAAACTGCTGTCATGATTATAACGTTATTTATCGGAAGTTTTACCATTTATTATGCCTTTTTTGCAGCCATAGAAATCTTCACTACAATATTTATTTTCGGATATTCGATAAAGTGGCTTAAAGAAAGGAATCATGTTTTTTAATAATCAACCATTCGATACCTACAAATAGCGAAATCACTATGATTTCGCTTAAAAAATAGGCGATTCCTAAAATGGTTAATGATTGAAATTGAATAAAAATCAAGCAAAAAGTAAGACAGCAATAAAGGAAGTTTGCGAATGCGATGAATTTCAAAAAAGGCTTCCAGTGTTTGAGGTTCAAGAAATAACAACTGAATGAATACATCATAAATCCCCAAATGGGAATGGTTAATTGGTATGACACCATTTGAGGCATCCCAAAGATTTCCTCAAATGGTGCTATTAAAAAGACCAATAAAAGTCCTGAAAGCAAAGCCCCAATGCCATCCATTAAGAAAATTTTGCTTGGATTCGATGCCAATTTTATTGAAATATTGCTAATTATATTTTCCATCAAATTACTTTTCGCATGATCCTTTTCCGAATTCTGCTCAAAGATTCGGGTTTTACACCAATGTAGCTCGCCAGCTGATATTGGGGAATGCGTTGAATAAGGTCTGGTTTAGTTTCTAATAATCGCAAATATCTTTGTTCGGGTGTGTCTGTCAGGAAAGCCGTCATTGTTTGTTGATACTCTGCAAAGGTATTTTCCACTATTTTTCGAGCAATGGATTCTAATCTCGGGTGATTTTTGAATAAATCTTGTGCCGAATCATCGTTTCCTAACAACAAAACGCAGTCTTCCTCACAAACCCAAT
>REAG01000356.1 GCA_004294265.1 Cytophagales bacterium
GTGGATTGGTTGGCCAAAAATTATACGTATCCCTACCCATTTTTTTATTTTTAAATTTGGGATAAGCAGCTTTTGAGAGATCAACAATTGCTTTCGCTTGGATCTGTTGAGATGGAGACAACTCATTCATAATATCCAACAAAGCCAATGAAGTAACGGCCGAAAAAAATGGATTTACGTCGGCTTTATACCTGTCTTTATTTAATGCATACATACGATAAGAAGGAATACATCCCTTAGGAAATATGCCATCTTCTTTTACCTGCAAGTCGGCTATTCTTTGCAATAAACCAGAAATGAGGAGGCTATCATTCGCTACAACGCTTGAGAAAGCCAGAATCAGTATAAAGGTTTGAACTAATTTCATCTGTAAAAATATTGTCTAAAAATGAATTATTTTGCTTTTAAAAAACAATAATATTCAATTAAACGTATTAGATTGCATTTTCTCAAAAAAGTATTGAAACCTATTCAACATTATACGTTGAATGATATTGATTAGAACCCTGCTGGTGTTATCAATATTTTTTTAAATTAGTGTCTGAATGAAACAAAAATTTACAAATTCGGAAATAGCAAAACATTATGAAGGTTGCGAAGAACATTACCGATATTGGTGGAATCTTGCCAAAAGTAAATCAATGCACTATGGCTATTGGAATGAAACTACCAGCAGTTTTCATGATGCAATGATGAATATCAACAAAGTGATGTCGGAAAAAATCGGTATCAGCCAATTGGATCATGTACTAGATGCTGGTTGTGGAGTAGGCGGTTCTTCAATTTGGCTTGCAAAAAACAGGAATTGTCGTGTTACTGGAATTACATTGAGTGAAAAACAAAGAATACAAGCAGAACAATATGCCAATATACAAGGAACATCACACAAAGTAGATTTCCGCCTTGAAGATTTCACAAACACAAGTTTTCCCGACAAGTGTTTTGATGTAGTTTGGGCCATAGAAAGTGTTTGCCATGCGGAAGACAAAATGTTGTTTTTAAAAGAAGCTTATCGGTTATTGAAACCAGGAGGCAGGTTGATTGTAGCTGATTTTTTTAATAGAAATGGCTTAGAAGGATCAAACAAGGAGTTGATGGATAAAATGGCATACGGTTGGGCAATTTCTTCGTTTACAACAATTGAAGCATTCGAAAAAGCAGCAGAGGAAATAAATTTCAAAAAAATAAGCATCGAAGATGCATCCAAAGCCATCAGACGCTCTGCCTGGTTGCTTTATTT
>REAG01000286.1 GCA_004294265.1 Cytophagales bacterium
AAGTATTAAAAGTATTAAAAGTATTAAAAGTATTAAAAGTATATTGTAATATTGCAATATTAAAACTATAGAGTAGAATGGGTGCAACAAAAACAGAACATTTTACAGACCGACAAAACCAGTTAGCAACACTTGCTAAAGCATTAGGACACCCAGCAAGAGTTGCAATTTTGGACTATTTGCTCAAAGTGGATGTTTGTATTTGTAGCGATATTGTGAACGAACTTCCATTAGCGCAGCCCACAATTTCACAACACTTGAAAGAACTTAAAAATGCAGATCTCATTAAAGGAAACATTGAAGGAAATTCAATTTGTTATTGCATTAACGAGAAAGAATTAGAAGTTTTTCAAACTTATTTTACAAACATTACCGATAAAATGAAAATTAAAAAATCAACTTGTTGCTAACTTAAAAACAATAACTAATGACACTTTCAGAAATTAAAGGTTTATTACCTCAATTGGATAATGTAATATTTAAATTGGATAACGGATATTGTGTACCAGACCATTTTCATATTACAGAAGTGGGAATAATTACTAAACACTTTATAGACTGTGGTGGATCTGTTAGATATGAGAAAGTAGCTAATTTTCAATTATGGGATGCAAACGATTTTGAACATCGTTTAAAACCAATAAAGTTACTTAATATCATTAAGTTGTCTGAAGAAAAATTAGCAATGGAGGATTTGCAAATAGAAGTTGAGTTTCAAGCTCAAACTATAGGAAAATATGATTTAGATTTCAACGGAAGTAATTTTATTCTTGTTTCAAAACAAACTGCCTGTTTAGCTACTGACAGTTGTGGTATTACAAAAGAAAAATTAAAAGTGAATTTAGAAGAAGTATTAACTCAAAATTCTTGTAAACCTGGTGGAGGCTGTTGTTAAAAGTATGAAAATTATCATTGACTATATTGGCAGACACAAGCGTTTTTTAATAATCCTTACTGGAATTGTTTGCTTAAACTTTTTTTATGGTTTTGACGAAAGGTTTACCATAATCAATTTACTATGGATTTTAATAAGTATTATAAAAATAGACAAATGAAAAAAATATTAGTTTTATGCACAGGTAATAGTTGTCGAAGCCAAATAGCTGAAGGTTATTTGAGATATTTTGCGGGCGATAAAGCCGAAATTTATAGTGCAGGCGTAGAAACTCATGGAGTAAATCCAAAAGCAATTTCAATAATGCAAGAAGATGGAATTGATCTTTCAAAACATACTTCAAATAATATTGATGAGTATTTTGATATTAATTTTGACTTTATAATTTCGGTTTGCGATAATGCAAAAGAACGTTGCCCATTCTTTCCCTCAAAAGCAAAAATGTTTCATTACAACTTTCCTGATCCTGCTAAAGCTACAGGTTCAGAGGAAGAAATTATAGCTCAGTTTAGGCTCGTTCGACAATTGATTAAAAATTATTCGCAAAAGTTTGTAACAGATAATTTAAACGACTGATTTTATAAAGTGCAGGAATCAACCCTTAAATGCAACTATTTTAGAATTAATAATTATTAATTAATAATTATTAATTCTACTCCACCACCAATTTCACAAACTTCTTACCACTTTCAGTTTCTACTTGAGCAATAAAAATGCCTTTTGAAGAAATTGTAAATGAAGTTTCAGAAGTTTTTAATATGGTATTTCCTAATGCGTAGTTTGGTTTTTAAATTTAATACGATTGAATTAGTTTGAAAATTTGATTTACATTTTAAATCAAATTTTATTATATTTGTAACATAATCTAAAAAAATGGACAGATTAGATAGAATTGAAGCAGGTATTGAGGCTCTTAGAGTTAGTCAAGCGAAAACGGATGCACAATTAGCAAAAACGGATGCACAATTAGCAAAAACCGATGCAAAACTTTGGGGTTTGGGATTGAACATTGGTTTGGCGGCAGAAGAAATTTTTTATGATGTTTTAAATGAAAATCTTGTAATTGGAAATGTAAAATTTGATACTATCGAACGAAATGTAAAAAGTAGTTATAAAAAAACACTAGACGAATTTGATATTGTGCTTTATAACGGAGACAGCATTGGTATTGTAGAAATTAAGCACAAAGTTCATCCAAACGATTTGGAAACACTTAAAATCAAAAAAACTGAAAACTTTAGGACACTTTTTCCAATGTACAAAGATTACAAGATATACCTCGCATTGGGTGGAATGTCAATACCCGAAGTTGTTCAAACATCTGCCACTGAACAAGGCATTGCCATTCTCAAACCTAAAGGAAATGTGGCTCAAATTGTTAGTAAAAACCTTATTGCTTATTAGTCTGTGATTTTTTTAATATAGTTTTGGGCAAACTAATATTCAAATACATTTACAAAACCAAAAAAAACGCAACAGAATCTTGATAGATTTCTATTGCGTTTTGTGTTTAAAACGCAAAAAGGATTAAAAACCCTTTTTACTTTTGTTTTTTAGAATCTCTTATTCCACTACCAATTTTACAAACTTTATGCCATTTTCGGTTGCTACTTTGGCAATGAAAATGCCTTTGCTAGAAATTGTAAACGAAGTTTCAGAAGTTTTTAAAATGGTTTTTCCTAGTAAATCATAAATTGTAACAGACTTTCCATTCTCCATTTTAAATTCTCCATTTGAAGAAGGATTTGGATAAATGGTTAATGGTAAATTGTTAATTGTTAATTCAGTCAAATTTGTTGAATTTGTTACTACAACCACAGGAGAAACTGCCTCAGATGGACTAGAACTTACATTTTGAACAAAAATAGTTGGGTTCGTTGGGTTTACGACAATTGAACCTGAAGCCACAAATCCAGTGATTACATTTCCATTCACCGAAACATTGTTCAACACAATTCCTCCCAAAGTTACACTAGCTCCGTTTGCAAAGTTTGAGCCTAAAATAGACACAAAAACACCTTTATCAATAGCTGTTGAAAGTTCTATTTCAGCCATAATTCCTGTAACAACCGCTTGTAAGGTTACATTGATTGTATATGAAATAAGTGTTGCTGTATTGAAAGTCATATTCCCATTTTGAGAAGCTGTAACAGTGGCAGTTCCTACGTTATTAAACACTAAATTAGTTCCATTTATAGAAATTACACTTGGATTTGAGCTTGAAACCGAAACTTGTAAGCCTGAAGTTGCCGTTACGTTTTCAAACGAAATTGAACTTTGAGGAAATTCATAACTCGATTGTAAAACGGGAAAACCTGTGATAGTTTGGGTTTGAGCTGGTGCAAAAGCTAATGGAAGAGATGGCACTACACAAGTATTTCCACTAAGTGCAATAGCAGTAACAAAATAAGTTCCAGGTTCAGTTGCAGTATATCCAGTAAACATTTGTGAACTTGTGGATTTTAAAGAAACTAATGGTGCATTTTCGTTATACCAATTAGAAAACATAAAACTACTGTTGTTTGTAATTGTAAAGTCTCCTGTGTTGTTATCTACAGTAATTGTTGGTCTTAAAACTCTTTGAGCTGTAAAGTTTTTTTCTGCAGAAGTTAATGAACCGCAGGTATTTGTTACTTTAATACTATAATAATCAGAGGCAGTAAATATTGGGTTTATAACATCTACTTCTAATGTTGGTAAGTTTGCTCCCGGCACAGAAAAAGCCGTATTTACAGGTCTTTTAAACCATTGGTAAGTAATTGGTGTATTTGAAAGTCCTATGTTTGTAGTAATAGTTATTACTTGAAATGGACATAAATTTGTGTATGTTCCGGTTATTACGGCAGTTGGAGGTGGTGTAAAACCTGATGCCGTTAAATTGTTTGTTACGGCTCTGCAACCTGTTGCATCGGTCAATCGAATAGAATAATCACCATTGTCTAAGATGCTGGCAGTTTTACTAAAAAATCCGTTAGGAGATTGTGTAAATCCTGTAAACCCTGTAGTTGTGTTATTTTTCAATAGCACATAAGTTGGTGTTTGGTTGGTGTTAAATGCAGATACCGAACCAGCCACAGAAACAACTAATCTATTAAAAGCTGGAAAATCGCCACCGCCACAGAAAGTAGAAACAAAGAAACCGCTCACAGTTGGCAAACCTACAATAGTGAAAGTTCTGATAGGTGTTTGAACCGAACAACCGCTATTGATAAGATTTAAGTAGGAACTATAAACGCCTTCTTGAGCCACCAATGCACTGTAAGAGGATGTAGGAAGTGTGATTTGCCCATTGCCCGTGCTTGTTACCACGGTGTTATTGATTACCCATTGAGCTGTTGTAACATTTGTGTTTATGTTAAAATTAATCATTGGAGTGATTCCTGCACAAGTTGAAATAATATTGGCAGTGATTGGAGCTCCACTTGGAACAGCAACTCTTGTGATTTGTATGTTCTTTCTTGAAGTGCAACCATTAGCAAATACATCAAATTGGTAAGTGGCATCATTATTGGGTCCAGTAAAAGTAAATATTGCAGTTGAGGCTATATTATTCCATCTGAAAGTTGCACCAATAGTAGTTGATATTCCAATAATTGTATTTGTAACTCCTTGGCAAGCTGCTTGCGAAACTGGCGATTCTATATGCGGAACGCCAACAACTGACACATTAAAATTAGCAGAAGTTATAGAGCAAGCAGGAGAATTTATTACTTCTAAGTAATACGTGTTTACAATGCCACCAATTGTTCCGTTATTAATAGTTTTTGTATCATTTCCATTGGTATTTGGTGCAAAATAAACCCCATTTTTATACCATCTTACACCAACATTATTATTTAAAGCACTAATATTAACGGATGAATTTATACCTGTGCCACAAACTGTAGATGGAAAATTTATGCTAGTAATTACAGGGTATTGAGTTTGTGTTCTTATTTTCTTTGCAAAGAAAAATGGTGATCCGCAACCTGAATTAGTTATGGTGTAGTAATAAGAATGAGATTGGTCACTTGTTCTAACGGGCGAATTTAAGGTATTTCCAGTGGCAGTTGTAATTGTTTGAGTTCCATTGTCATCATATCTGATTACATCCCAAATTAAACCAGAACTCGTATTATTATTGGCAGTAATTACATTTGCAAAGCCATAACAAGCATCTAATCCAGTGCTTTCATAAATGGCTGTATTGTAGCTCGAAACTGGAGTAGCACAAGTATTGTATTGAGCCATAAAACCATCGTAAGAAGCATTATTAGCTTTTGTGGCTACTGTAAAATTATTCCCTCCAAAAGTAAGAGTTCCATTAGAAGTTCCAAAAATAGATACTCTATTCAAATCAGCCATAGCAACCAACGAATAGCCAGCAGAAGATGGTAATAAAACAGTATTTGTATTTTGATGTTCTCCGTTCATGTTATAAGTAGCTAAAAAATAACCTGTACTGGTAGCATTTTGTGTAGATTTTAAATCATTATTTGCACTTGGGTCAAAATCAATGCTTTGTCTGAATCTGCCTGCAATATGTACTTTTCCGAAGTTATTAAAATCAACTGATTTATCAATAGCTATCGAAGTGGCATTGTCATTATCTAAATTACCTAGCAAAAATTGATTAACACCAACTATAGAAGTAGTGCTTATTAAATCATAAAATCCTACTAAAATATCATTTCCACCTTGTCCTTGAACTGAACCTGCTGGATCTAAATTATCTATGGAAAGATTTGATTGCGTTGCAAAACCATTAACTAAATTTCCAACCAAAATAGCTCTTTCAACGCCCGCAATAGAAGTAATTTTAAAATCTACTGCTAATTCTTGTTCAGCACCACCAATTTTGGAAACCTTAATAGGCGTTCCGTTTGCAGTAGAATATGAACCTATAAACATATCTTCGTTGGTAGCATTAAAAGAAGTAAGTGTTGTAATATTTGAAGCTGTTCCACTCAAATCCATATCTACATTATTGCCTTTAAAATCTCCAAAAATATAAACCGCAGTATTATTAGAATTTAACTCTAATTTACGTGCAGTTATGTTTAAATTATGCGTTCTATCAAAAGCAAATACTGGAGCGCCAAATCCAAAACCAGCGTAAGAATTAAAAACACTCGCATTTACTTTTGCAAAACGCTTGGGAGCTAATAAATATAAATTTCCAACATTATCAAATTTTAAATCAGTGGTTGCTTCATTAAATCCATCAAAGTTTATATTTAAAAGCGGGTTATTATCGTCAGTATTAAATCCTGTAAATGTAGTAGGAATAATATAGTGTCTTGTTGCGGGTACGGATGCTACACGAATGCCTGTAATCATTTTTTTGGAAATAGGATCGACTGCTAAAGAAACCATGTCATTATTAAAAGATTTAGTAGCAAATAACCGCATATAAGCCAATAATCGCCCATTATTATCATATCTGGCAATAAAATTTTGAGTTAGAGATCCAAAACCTCCATTACTTGATATAACTTTTGTAGAGCCTAAAACATTGGCGTTCAGTAATAAATCTGGATAAAAAGCGTAAGTGAAATTACCACCAACGATAATATCGTTTTCAGTGCCTTTAAATGCAAATTTTACTTGCACATTGGCTGGTGAACTCCCCGATAAACGGTGAGCAAATTGAATGTTTTGTGCTTGAATAAAACTTACAGCAAAAAGCATTGTAGAAATTAGTACATGTTTAATATTCATTTTTCAAATTGATTAAGTTAATATTATAAGAAATACATTGCAAAAATATAAAAAAAAATAACACACCTACCTATCCATTTCGGATAGGTAGGCATAAATAAATGCAAAAAGTGCGTTTAAATCTTAATTTAATAGATAATATTTTAAAATATTATCTATTAAGTAACAAAATTAAAATATTTAATAAATAATTTCTATACTTTAGTAAGATATAAATATTTTTTTAAGATTTTAATTTAATAGATATTTGAATATAAATTTTATAACAAAAATTAAAATATACAAAATAACTATTAAAAATATTGTCTTATTTTTAGTAGTTTTTTGAATGAAGACTGGGGGAGCATTATATTATATCACGACTTATTTAATATTTAGGGGACTCCTAAAAACCTC
>REAG01000149.1 GCA_004294265.1 Cytophagales bacterium
TAACTGGTAATTAGTATGTATAAAATCGTATTTTTGATTATTAAAAAACAGAGATTAAATTTTTTGTATAAAATAAATTATTTTTACCTGAATAGTTACTATAACTCTATTCAAAGATATTATTTAATATATATAACTTTTTTGAAAAGTAATAATCAAAAGTATATGTTAGAAAAAAAACTTAGTTTGAACCAGCCCAATAAATAGGAATATATTCGATTTTCCCTTCAACACCTTTTTTTGCTAAAGAATACACAAAAGATTTTTCAATATGAGGGTTGTGCTCGAGCAAATAATGCAAACTTTTAAGCGAACCACTTTTGCCCGCTTTTACTTCAATTGGAATTATTTTTCCGTTTTTTGTAATCACAAAATCTACTTCGGAACTAGCACCAGCTTCGGTTCTTGCCCAATAGCAAATAGGTTGATTGGAAAGTGCCGCTAACTGCTGAGCCACAAATTGCTCTGCCAACATTCCTTGAAAGGCAGCACCCAATTCTTTTTTAAGGTATAAATTTACGAAATCTAAATTACTTTTTCGGAGCAACAAACCCACATCTAAAAAGTAAAACTTAAACTGTTTTCCCGAAACACACAACGGCAAACCGCTTACCGAAACA
Organism: Cytophagales bacterium; assembly: GCA_004294265.1. GTDB lineage: Bacteria > Bacteroidota > Bacteroidia > Cytophagales > UBA9547 > REAG01. The sequence continues at coordinate 621 of REAG01000149.1, forward strand.
TTTTGAACTCTTTGCAATAGCCGAGCTGTAAGCAAAACCTCAACTCCTTTTTTAACAGTTTGGCTCGAAAATCGATCCGAGAGCTTGGTATATATAATTTGATTGCTTATAAATTGTGCACCATTTTCTAAAACATCTAGCAAACAATCTGTTGGAACAGCTGGTTGATATTTTTTAAAATCTTGCTCATAGCTATAAAGTAAGTCGTTCTGGATTTTTTTTAGCCCATTAAAATCTTGAGTTTGCGTAAAATATTTGACACATTCGGGCATTCCGCCCACAATTAAATATAAATTAAAGTCTTCCTCAAAAAAACGTCCTGTGTCTTCTGGAGCATTTTGCGGATTCATTTCTAATAATTTTGCTAATTGCGTTTTGCCTCTCGCCAACAAAAACTCATAAAAAGTCATTGGAAATACATTTAAAGTTTCAACCCTTCCTACCGGAAAAGGTTGATTTCTGAATTCAAAATCAAGCAAAGAACCAGCCGCAATAAGATGCAAAGCAGGTAAATCTTCATAAAAATAACGTAAACTGCCCAATGCTTCTTTGCAAGATTGGATTTCATCTATAAAAAGTAAATCTTTTTGAATATCAATAGAAATATTTAAAGCCAAACTCAACTCTAATATGATGCGTTTAACATCAAAATCAGGCTCAAAAATAATGTGTAAATTTTTACTTTTTTCGAGGTTAATTTCTATTAATTTTCCTTTAAAATGAGCGGTTGCAAAACTTCGGATTAGCCACGATTTTCCTACTTGCCTTGCCCCATTGACAATTAATGGTTTTCTGTTAGGTTTATTTTTCCATTCAACTAATTCGTCTATCTTTTTTCTATACATTTTACCTCCTTTTTAAGCCTCAAATATAGTATAAATAGATATAATAATAAAATAAATATAAAATAAATACCATAATTATAATTTTAAATGTAAAATAAATACCATAATTAAAATTTAATACGTAAAATAAATACCATAATTATAATTTTAAAGGTAAAATAAATACTATAATTTAATATTATAATGTAAAATAACTAGCACCTGAACGGAAAGTAAAATTCAACCTTTAAAGTATCAAACCAAGGTACTAAAACTTCTTAAAAGTAACACTGAATCGGAATTCGAATTTTTTTAAAAAAATAAACATTTAGATTTAAAAGTCCGTAATTAGTACATACTTTTAATAAAACGTAAGCGAAAGTAATAATATGAGAAAAAGATTCATATTCCAAACTGAATTAGTTCTAACACCCATATCTGAAATTAAATTTTCTACAAAAGATAGAAATTAACTTACAAAGGAAAAACAAGAAGAAAAAGTAATACTTTTAAAAAGCTAAGAAATATACATAGTGCAATAGAATCCAACATCAACGAATTAGAACAATATGGACTAAATCGATCACCAGAAATGTTTTTAGACAGATTTAAGACCTATAATTAAAGATTCGCAAGCGATCCTCAAAAATATGAATACGTCTGTTACGTAAATTTATAGCGGAGTTAGGATTTGAAATTAAAACTAATAATAAAACCCCATCAAAAAAGCCTTTAATCTTTCAATTAAAGGCTTTTTTGATGGAAATTAAATAAGATTTAATCAATCTTTTTGTTCATTTTTAATTTTGTATATAAATTATTTATTTGAACTTTTAGCTTGTCGTCTTTACTTACTTGGTAAGATTTCTCTAAATATGGTATTCCTGATTTATATAGTTCATCCCTTTTTAATTCTAATGCTTTACCTGTTGCGGTATAATCTTTCATATTCATAGCATTAATTTTTTTGTTCAAAGCATCGCCTTCATCCAAACAAATAAAGCCTATCATATAATTGGAAGCTTCATACATATCATCGGCTTTCAAAGAATTTTGAAAATATTCTTTTGCTTTAGCACCATCATTGCTTTGTTTGGCAATAATACCTAAATTATAATAATACATATTTGCATTTTTAGGATCTGTATTTAAAGCATTATTTAGTTTTGCAATTGCTTCTTCTTTTTTTCCTCCATCAATAGCCATATTTATTTCTTCAGCCATAAAATAAGAATCTGTAGGAAAGTTCTTTCTAGCTTCAGCCAAAACATTTGCAGTTGCTTCTTTATCTTTCAACTCATCTTTAACTATATAATAAAGTTGGCTATAATTCTTTTTTGATTTATTACCCATCCCAATAAACTTCGTGTAAGCTTCTTTGGCATAAACAAAATCTTTTGCTTGCATAGCAATAACTGCACCATTAATTACAGAGGTGGTATCAGAGGGTTTCACAATCGAAGCCAAACTCATATATTCAAGCGAAGATTTAAAATCTTGCATTTGATATTTTTCTATGCCCAAATTGAAAGTTGTTCCCCAAACACCCTCTAATCTGCCTGGCACTTGTTTGGCAAATTCTCCATTAGGTTTATCTAACGAAAGCGATTTGTTGTAAGCTTCAGTCAATAATTTAATAGCATTTGGTTGAGTCTCAAGTTTGTTAAGAATAGTATCTTTTGTAAAAGCTACAGCTTCGTAAATATTACCTTTATAAAACCAGCCTTTGGCATCGGTGGCAGATTTTTCTTTAATCATATATTTATCAATTTGTTCTTTGGCTTTAGCAATATTTCCTTCTTGCAAAAATAAAATTGCATTTGTTAATTGTCCGTAACACGCTGATATACAGGTAAGTGCGACTAAATAAATCAGTTTTTTCATTTATATACTCTGTTTAAATGTTAAATTTTTTTCAAGTTTAGTTAATAAAGTATTCATATTTATAAATTAAAGATTATTTTTTTTTAAATAAATTGCAAAATCTTTGGCACAATAACTTAAAATAATCTTTGCACCAGCCCTTTTAATAGAAATTAAACTTTCGAGCATACATTTTTCATACTCAATCCAGCCCATTTGCGAAGCAGCTTTAAGCATGGCATATTCGCCACTAACTTGATAGGCTGCGATTGGCAAATTACAATTATCTTTCAATAATTTAATAATATCTAAGTAAGAACCAGCTGGTTTTACCATCAAAAAATCAGCCCCTTCTTTTGTGTCTAATTCGGCTTCAATCAAAGCTTCACGGCTGTTGGCGGGGTTCATTTGATAGGTTTTTTTATCGCCACTTTTGGGAGCTGAATCTAGGGCATCTCTAAAAGGTCCATAAAATCCAGACGCATATTTAACGCTATAACTCATAATACTAACTTCCGTAAAACCAGCCTTATCAAGTTCTTGCCGAATAAACTGAACTCTTCCGTCCATCATGTCTGATGGACCAACAATATCTGAACCCGCTTTGGCTTGAGCAACCGCCATGCGTGCTAAAATTTCTAAAGTCTCATCATTTAAAATTTTACCATCTTCCACAAAACCGTCATGCCCATCCGAACTGTAAGGATCCATCGCCACGTCAGTCATAATAATTACTTCTGGAAATTGTTTTTTTATAGTTTTTATGGCTTTCAAATACAATGTGTTTTCATTCCAACTTTCAGAAGCTAATTTATCTTTTTTAGCATCTTCGTAATGCGGAAAAAGGGCAAAAGCATAAATTCCTAAGTTTAAACAATCCTCAATTTCTAATAATAAATTATCTAAAGAATATCGAAAAATATTGGGCATAGATTTAATTTCTACCTTAATATTTTTGCCATCAGTTAAAAAAAGTGGAAAAATAAAATCATGAACCGAAAGCGATGTTTCTTGAACTAAATTACGAATACCAATTGATTTTCGGTTTCTGCGTGGTCTTACAAGCATTTTTAATACAAATTTACTGCTATTATTAATTAAATTAATAAAATTATACTCCACAAATGTATTCAAACTGCAATAAAACAACTAATTTTGCTTAATGAAAATTATAGTTTTAGGAAATGGCTCCGCCTCACCATCGCTAGAAAGAGCTCCCTCTTCACTTTTATTAGAATGTAAAAATAAATATTATCTATTTGATTGTGGCGAATCAGTGCAATATAAATTACTTGAATATCATATTAATTTTAATAAAATAACACATATATTAATAAGTCATTTGCATGGCGATCATTATACTGGCTTATTTGGATTAATTTCAACCATGAATTCTTGGGGACGAGAAAAGGAATTGACATTGATTGCACCTTTTCGACTAAAAGAAATATTGAGTTTGCAATTCAAATATCAAAATACAACGCTGCATTTTGATTTACATTTTATTGAAACAAATCCAGAAAATCACGAAAAAATTTATGAAAATAAAGATGTAACTATTCATACTTTTCCGCTTAGTCATAGAATTCAAACAACAGGATTTGTAGTAAAAGAACAGCCGCATGACTATAAATTGCTTAAAAATAAATTACCAGAAAATATCAAAATTGCAGAAATTCAAATTTTGAAATCGGGAAAAGATGTACTAAATGAAGATGGTTCAATAAAATATGCTTATAAAAACTATACAGAAGAACCACAAAAATCAAAAATATTTGCTTTTTGTAGTGATACTATTTTTGATATAAATATAGTTCAATTCATCCGAAATGCCGATGTATTGTATCATGAGGCAACTTTTTTGAACGAACATTTGCAAAGAGCCGAAACAACTTTTCATAGCACCGCAAGCCAAGCTGCAACGATTGCACAACTTTCGGAATCACATTTATTATTAATAGGACATTTTTCTGCACGTTATAATAAAATAGATGCTTTTGAAAGTGAAGCAAAAGAAATTTTTGAAAATACTAAATTGGCTTTTCAAGGCTTAGAAATTGATTTTTAAACCGAAAAATTAAAATTTTTTAATAAAATAAAAAAAATATTAAAAAAAACATAGATATATATTGGTAATCAAAAATAAACTCTTACATTTGCAGTCCTTTTTGAAGAATAGTTTCTAATAGAAATAGACAAGTGGATATACAAAGTTATAAAACAACATACGTAAACAATAAGACCTCAGACAAAAACTGGGTAATTGTTGATGCAGAAGCAGCCATTCTGGGAAGAATAAGCAGCAATATTGCCATGGTACTTAGAGGCAAAACAAAACCATCTTTCACACCATTCGTGGATTGCGGAGATAATGTGATTGTTATAAATGCCGAAAAAGTAAGATTAACAGGTAAAAAAATGACTGATAGAGTGCATACACGCTATACAGGCTATCCAGGAGGACAAAGATTTGCATCTCCTAAAGAAATTTTAGAAAAAGATCCAAGAAGACTTATAGAACTTGCCGTGAGAAGAATGCTTCCTAAAACAAGATTAGGTAGAGAATTATTCACTAACCTTTATGTATATGCAGGTTCTTCACATCCTCACGCAGCACAAAATCCAAAAACCATAGCTCTTTAAAATGTCAGTAATCAACACAATAGGAAGAAGAAAAACCTCAGTTGCACGCCTTTATATGCAACCTGGAGCAGGAAATATTACTATTAATGGTAAAGTATTGGATCAATATTTTCCTTCAGAAATAAAAAGAATTATTGTTAATCAACCTTTAGTATTAACTGAGAAAATTGGAAATTTTGATATTTCTATAAATGTTGATGGCGGTGGAATTACTGGTCAAGCAGAAGCTATAAGACTAGCTCTATCAAGAGCGTTAGTTGAAAATGCGTCAGAAAACAAACCAGTTTTGAAAAAAGAAGGTTTTATGACTCGTGATTCTCGTATGGTTGAACGTAAAAAACCAGGTCGTAAGAAAGCACGTAGAAGATTTCAGTGGGTTAAAAGATAATATATTTTACAGATATTTAAAGATAATATGGCTAAGATTGAATATAAAGAATTGTTGGATGCTGGTGTTCATTTCGGACATTTAACAAGCAAGTGGAATCCTAAAATGGCTCCATACATTTTTATGGAAAAAAACGGAATTCATATCATTGATTTGAATAAAACCGTTGTTTGCCTTGAAGATGCTTGTCAAGCTCTAAAAGGAATTGTAAAATCGGGAAAAAAAATAATGTTTGTTGCTACCAAGAAACAAGCTAAAGAAATAGTTTCTACCGAAGCCGAAAAATTAAAAATGCTTCATGTTACAGAAAGATGGTTAGGCGGAATGCTTACAAATTTTACTACTGTACGTAAATCTTTGAAAAAAATGTCTTCATTAGACAGAATGACCAAAGAAGAGGCTTATGCAAACATTAGCAAAAAAGAAAGACTAATGATGTCTCGTGAAAAAGACAAACTTCAAAAAGTTCTTGGTGGAATAGCTGATCAAACAAGAATTCCTGCTGCTTTATTTATTGTAGATGTTAAGAAAGAGCATCTTGCAGTTTCTGAAGCCAAAAAATTAGGAATACCTGTTTTTGGTATCGTTGATACTAATTCTGATCCAAATTCAATCGATTATCCAATTCCAGGTAATGATGATGCATATAAATCAATTCAAGTAATCATTTCTGCCATTTCGAAAGCAATAGAAGAAGGATTACAAGAAAGAAAAATGGATAAAGATTCCGTTACTGAAGAAAAAGAAGGTGTTACTGAAGAAATTGTTGAAAACGCATAATATATAAATCATGTTACTAATAAATATCAAAGAAAACGAAAATATTGATAAAGCATTAAAGCGTTTTAAGAAAAAGTTTGAAAAAACAGGTGTATTAAAAGAACTTCGCAGACGTCAGGCATTTATTAAACCATCTATTATTTCTAGAGAACAATGGAAAGATGCGGTTTATAAAAATGTTAAATTCGGAAATCATAACGATGAATAGTTGACAAGAGAGGTTTTAAAGCCTCTCTTTTTTTTAAAAAAATTATTTCTCAATCCTATAAATTTCAATATTACTTTAGTTGATATTTCGGTTTTAAGATTTAAAATGATATTACTTTCTAGTTCCTCATTTATATCACGTTTTGTGGATTTTAAAATTAATAAACTTCAATATTTGGGTTTATACAACTCTTTTTCTTTTTAAAGTCAAATCTTATTCTATAAAAAAATAAAATTTAAGCATGGAAAATCCGATAATAATATTTGGTGCAAAATCATTAGGAATAACAGCTTTAGAGATTTTTCAACAAAATCAAGCTTTAGTCTATTGTTTTTTAGATGATGATGCAGCCCTTCATGGTGAGGTTATAGGAAATATTTCTGTTTATGGAGCTACTGATAATGAGGGATTTACAAAGTTGATTGGAAAAAAATGTGATGCTTTTGTGGCATTGGATAATTTAAAATTAAAACAAAATATTATATCTTTTTTACTTGAAACAAGAAATGTAATGCCTGTAAATGCCATTCATCCTAAGTCTTATGTTTCTGAAAACGCTACTTTAGGTCATGGAAACTTAATTTGTGCAGGAGCTACTTTGAGTGCAATTTCCCAATTAGGAAGCCATTGTATTATGGGCGTAAATTCTGTGATAGATTCAAATTCTGTTATAGGAGATTTTGTGCAAATTGGTTCAAATTCAGTTATTTCATCGGATGTTGCAATTGCAGACGGTGCTTTTATTGGTGCAGGTGTAACGATTATTTCAGGAATAAAGATTGGCAAAAATGCAAGAATAGGTGCAGGTTCGGTTGTTATGGCTGATGTAAAAGCAAGTCAAACTGTTTTTGGAGTGCCTGCAGTTGAAATTAAAAAGTAAGTTTTTATTTAGAATTCAGTTTTAAAGATTTTAATATTGATTTCTAATTCTACTGTCAAAAATTTGTATTTAAATCTTTTATTTTAGGCATTATCTATCGAAAAATGTAAATATCTTACAACGTCATGAAACTCTACAAAACTATATTATAAATTTAGAATAATATAATAAATATTTACAATTAAATTTTCATAAAACCCCTTTCTTATTTCCCAATGGGGAAAAGATTTCAAGGAATTTGTATTTATTTATTTGACTTTATATAAATTAGTAATCTTAATAAAAACAAGATTAATAATTTTTCAATTACAAATTTCCAATTACTCTTCCATAAAACGTCCAAGTTTTATATATTTCTCATATCTTATTTGGTAAATTTTATTTTTTTCTTTGTTCGGATAGTACACTTTTTCAAATCCATGTCCCATGGCTTTTTGTGCTGCTGCAAAGTCTTGATGTGCTCCAGCAGCTACTGCGGCAGCCATAGCCGATCCCATAGCAAAAGCTTGTTCTACTTTGGCAATTTGGATTGGCAAGTTGCAGACATCAGCTATTGTTTGCATGATAAATGGAGATTTGATGGAAACTCCACCCAGTCCAATCAGACCTTCTATCACAACTCCTTCATTTCTAAATCGCTCAATAATAGCGTATGCACCAAAAGCGGTAGCTTCTACCAATGATTTGAATACTTCTGATGCCGTTGTGCCTATTTTTAAGCCAGAAATACAGCCTTTTAAGTTTTGGTTTGCATCTGGTGTTCTTCGACCGTTGAACCAGTCAAGTGCCAGTGGATCACTTTCGGTAAGTGCGATTTGTGCAGCATCTCTGTTTAAGTTTTTGATCAAATCGCTTTGCAATTCATCAATAATTTTATGCTTTGTTTCTATATTTAAATGAGTAGATTTTTCTATAATTTCGATGCTTGGTTTCAAAATGAGATTTGTAAACCAAGCATATACATCGCCAAATGCTGACTGCCCAGCCTCTAGACCAACGCAGTTAGGCAGTATAGAGCCCATTACCTGCCCACAAATACCTTTTACTTGCATTTCTGCAATCTTAGGATTAGAACTTACGAGCATATCGCAAGTGGAAGTTCCCATCACTTTTGTCAAAAAATTAGGTTTTATTTCTGCTCCTATGGCGCCTAAGTGGGCATCAAATGCGCCTATGCCGATTGTTACATTTTCTGACAAACCTAGTTTAGAGGCCCATTCTTTGCAGATTTTGCCTGCCGATTCGTTATTTTGGTAGGTATCAACAAATAAATTTTGTCGTAATCCTTTGAGTGATGAATCGAGCGAAACCAAAAAATCTTCTGATGGCAATCCATTCCATTCTTCGTGCCAAACTGCTTTATGTCCTGCTGCACAACGGCTTCGCTTCATAGCAATTGGATCGGTTATTCCAGTCAATTCGCCCGTAATCCAATCACAATGTTCCACCCACGAAAAGGCTTGTTCTTTTATTTTTAGATTAGTTCTATAAATATGTAAAATCTTTGACCAAAACCATTCGGAAGAGTATATTCCGCCTGAATATTTTGTAAAATCTATTCCACCCCAATTTCGGCAATGGTGATTGATATCATCCGCTTCTTTCACGCCCGTGTGGTCTTTCCAAAGTACAAACATGGCGTCAGGTTCGTTTTCAAAAGCGGGTAAAAATGCCAAAGGTGTTCCGTTTTTATCTACTGCGCAGGGCGTTGAACCAGTAGTATCTACGGTGATTCCAATAATTTCATTGATATCTATAATCTTGCTTTGTAAGATTGCATTTTTGATAGTAGTTTCCAATCCTTCCAAGTAATCGGATGGATGTTGACGGTACTGATTTTTGCTTTGCTCGCAAAACATTCCTTTTTTCCAACGTGGATAGTAAAAAACGTCACTGCCCCTGACCGCTCCATTGGCGGTATTTACAATTAATGAACGAACGGAATCCGTTCCATAATCTACTCCTATGCTATATTTATTCATGTTTTATTGTTATAAATAGTTTTTAAATATTTCGGTTTTCTTATTTGATGAATTGTCAATTTTTGCTTGTTCGATAGTAATATTTTGTTCTAATTTTTCGATTTCAGAAACTAGTTTCTCCTGTATTTCGATGGGTGGCACTGGGATTTGAATATTTTTAATAGTTGTTAAATTAGCCATTGTAAATTTACCTTTTGAATGACCAAAGTTTTTTTCAAAGTCTTTCATTAATCTGTAATATAAATATTTGGGCAGCAATACTTTTTCATTAATACAATTCAACCCTGCAATGTTTTGATTGGTTGCTGCTTTAAAAGTCAAATACCCAACTTTTCCTAAAGTTGCACCAACTAATGCTATAAGAATAGTGTTTGGATTTAACAATTTAGCAGAAGAGTTTTCCAATCCTAGTTTTGATATTTTCTCAGAAACTTGACTCGTATTAACATAATGATTTTGACAAACTTCAGAACGTAACCAATTTATGTCTCCATTCCAATACTTTTGAATGGCTGTTTTTGGCGTTCCGCCACTAACTACATTGCAAATATCTTCTATTCGCTTAATAATTGAGAATGTTTCTGTTTGAATTAATAATTTTTCTATGTTTTTTTTAGTATTTTCTATTTCTGAATGTGCCTTTTCCAAACTTTTATCAATAGCAACACAAGCATCCACAATTTGTTGTTGCACGTCTTTTGGTGGTATCGGAATTTTTAAGCTTTCTTTTAAATAAGTACTATTTAAACTTTGTCCGATAGCATTATTACTTGTGGATAAATCTATTAAGCGAGAATCAAATAGGTGGAATAAGTAGGCATCTGTTACCAAATTTTGATTATTAGGAATCAATCCAGCTATAGCTTCGTTGGTATATAAATCGACTCCAGCTATGGCGGTTTTGCCTATACTTAACTTGAAACTTAAAAGTGTAGTACCTTTGGGAATAAGTTTTACATTAGAGTTTTTGACTCCCTCTTTGGTAATTTTTTCTTTCGTATCAGTAATAGTTTGCCCTTTCATCTCTGAAATTGAAACCCATAAATTATTACCCGTAAAATAATCAGGATTGTTTCGAGATGGCGTTCCTCCAATATAAACTTCACATACTTCGCCTAATGGTTTCATTGTCCATTTAGACATTAATTGAGTTGCTTTTTTGGGAGTCAACGAAATGGTTTTATCAAATCCTTTTTGTGTAAAATCTAGCAAATTTATAAGTGCAGTTTGCATAACAAACGGTTGCAAATATTCTGAAATCTCAACTTGTTTCCCTAAAAAGTTTTGTTGGATTAAATAATTTATTTTAATTGTATTTTGAGTGTCATTATTGTCGAACAAAGGAGTGTTTATGTGTCTTTTTTGAAAAATATTTTGTAATATTCTAGCATCTTCATCCGCTAAATCATCTAAGTTTATGTTTTCAGCACCCGAAGCCATATACTTTATACCTTCATTGCCTTTAGATTTGCTCCAATTATAACCCAAAAATAGTTTTTGAGCATTATTATCAGCCGGACTTTTAACTACCAACACTTTTTGCGGATTCAAATATGCCATCACAAAATAGTACAGTTTGTCTTTTTCTATGGTTTGAATTTCTGCAATTAGTTTTTTATTCCACTCAAGTTCTTGTTTTTTCAGCAATTCCACCATTGCCGTTGATAGATTTACTTTGTTTTTTAGTTCTAAGTCTGTAAGTTTTATTTTTTGTTCAATAGTATCTCTTTTGTATTTACTTAAAAGGTCTGTTTCTAACTTTATTCGCTGTTTTTCATAGTTTTCTTTCATTTTTTTGGATGATTTTTCAAACTCTTTCAAGTAAGAAACAAAAATATCATGATTAAATAATTCATTTAATTCAATTATATTATCTGTTGCAATAAGTAATTTTTTGTATTCCACGACATCAAATTTTTGATGCCCACAATATTTTTCTATAAAATGAATATCTTCAAAAATAGTTTGTTTGTTGGCATCTGTTTCTGAAAACCAGCTTTCGATGCGTTGTTTAAAGTGTTTATGGCTTTCGATGTTCGTGTTTTTTTTACGCAAAAAAAGCACAACGGTATTAGTGCCTGTTTCTCCAAAAGTTTTACTTCCAAATTCTACCAATGCCACAACATCAAAACTTTGTAAAATTATTTCACGAGTTGCTGTGTGTACTTCGTCTCCGTTGGATAAAATTGAAGTTGGAACTATAATACCTGCCATTCCATTTGGAGCAAGCAACTGTTTGGCTCGTTCTAAAAAAAAGCACTGAATTTGATTGTTTTTTATTACATCGCTTACTTTATTGGTAAGTTCATAACTTTCTCTTTCTTTTTCAGTTAAGGTTTCCAAAAATCCTTTTACGGCAAAAGGCGGATTTGCTACCAAAAGTTGAAATGTTTCATTTTTTATTTCTTCACGTTCGCCAAGGGCATCGCCATACAATATTTTTATATCATCTTGGCTGTACATAAACGAAGAAACTTTGGCTACTTTTGAAAGCCTGTACTCTTTTTCAATACCATATATATTAGCGTAATAATTTTTATGAGATTGCTCTGGTTTATGTTTCAAAATATATGGTTTCATTTGCGATGCCAATTCAGTAAGAAAATGACCCGAACCACATGCATAATCTATCGCTTTGGGAATATTTTGATTATTTTGAATCAAACTTTCGATGGGTAATGAAGTAAGCACAAATTTAACAATAGGCATAGGCGTAAAAAATTGTCCTTCTGATTGTTTTACACCTCGATCCAAAAATCCCTCAAATAAATCTCCTAAAAATTGCGTTTGTTGTTCGCCATTAAGTTGTATGTTTTCAATCATTTGCACTATTTTTCTCAACACTATCATGTTTTGATAAAATAGTTTTTCATTATGAACATCAATAAAAGAAAAATCATTATTGGTGTAATATTTTTGCTTTTTAAATTTTTCCATTACCCTTTTGCGAGTTTCGCATGGGTCGTGTTTAAAATATTCAAAAGCATCGTAAATTTCATCTTTTTTTACAATTGTTACTTCTTCTTTTAGGTATTCAAATACACCTTTTGCGTACAATTCTTGCAATCTATCTACAAAACTAAAATAATCATCTTTGGCAATTCCTTTCCATCTAAAACCCAAATTAGTAGGGTTTTTTTTCTCATCAACAACTTTGGCTAAAAATAAGTTTACAAGCTTGTCAAACGCATTTTCTCGTCCAGAAATATTGTGTTGTCGTAATATTATAGCAAATTCATTATATTTTTTTTGAATATCTTCCTCTTTTTTTATTACATATAAATCTTCTAAACTGTAATTTAATTTTCCTACGGTGTAAGCAGCTATGTTATCTTCAAAAATTCCGTTTTCTGTTGATTCTAAGTCGTAAAGCGTTTTCCAAATATTAAACCTTTCTTTAACATTTGTGGCATGTTTAAATCCTCTTAAATCAGGATCGTTTAGTAACAATTCTTCATTATCAATATGCGAAATGATGTGTTGATTCAAAGAAATGCAATTTGAATTTTGATCATAACTCGAAGCATATAATGCTACATATTCAAGCGATTTTTCTTGTTCTATATAGCTAAATAGCTGTCCACCGTCCAGTCGAGTATCATTCCATGCTTTTTCAAACTCACGACCAGGTGTTTTACATTCGATAATTATAAAAGGATTATTCTCATAATTTCTAATTAAAATATCCGCTCTTCCTCCGCTTGGTCCGTGTCCTAATTGCCATTTTGGCTCTAATTCTATATGTTCGGGTTTATAACCTTTTTCAAAAAGCCGATGAATACATTCAAAAACAACAAAATTCTCTGCCGAGATAAAATTGCAAGTAAATTCTCCATTTACAACAAAACCTTTGTCAGTAGGATAGATAAGCTCATTTTTAGAAAAATCAACTTTTAAATAGGCATCAATATTAGTAAAAACTTTACTAAAAATATTTCCATTTTGAGTAAAATCTAATAATTTCAATACGTCTTTTAAGTTTTCTTTTGTTATCATTTATTCGTTGTTTAAATTTTGACTTACAAATTTAGTATTTAAAAATTAATTATCTCAAACGAATATAACTAAACGCTACTTTGAAATTAAAAGCATATGTAAAAATTTTAAAATTATTTATAGTTTAATTAGTAATAAAAATAAATAAAAACTATTTTTGTCCATAGTAAGCATTTTTGCCATGCTTTCGTTGGTAATGTTTTTCTAATAAATATTCGTCAATAGGAATTTTGTTTCCCAAAGCTTCATTCCTAAATGCCATTTTAGCCACTTCATCCATCACTTTGGCATGATAAACAGCATATTCTACTGATTTACCCCAAGAAAAAGGTGCATGACCATTCACTAATACACCTGGGGTAGAAATGGGATCAATTTTTTTGGTTTCAAAACACTCCACAATCACCTTGCCTGTTTCTATTTCATAGGCTGTTTCTATTTCTAGTTGTGATAATTTTCGAGTGCATGGTATGGCTTTATAGAAATAATCGGCATGCGTAGTGCCATAGGCAGGAATTGACCTTCCTGCTTGTGCCCAACTCGTAGCCCATTCCGAATGGGTATGAACTACACCTTCTATGCCTTTGAAATGCTTGTAAAGCTCTATGTGTGTGGGAGTATCGGAAGAGGGTTTGTATTTTCCTTCTACTTTACTTCCTTCCAAATCTACCACCACCATATCTTCTGGCTGCATTTTATCATAATCTATTCCGCTTGGTTTGATGACCAATAGTTTACTTTCTGGATCAAATGCGCTGGCATTGCCCCACGTAAAAACAACTAATCCTAGCTCCACTAGTTGTAAATTGGCTTTATAAACACGTTCTTTTAAGGATTCTAGCATGATTTTTAGATAATTATGATAATGTTTAATTTTTTCAAGCTTCGCTAATTTTCATTAGATTTAGCAATGTCTTTTCTCGTTCTATTTCATTGATTAGTTCTTGTTCGGTAGGCAAATAGGGCAAGTATTTGGTTGCAAATAAATGTTTATTTTCTGCCAATACGGAATATTTAGCTATGGTATTGTCGGTTTCGGTGCACAGCAAAATACCAATAGTTGGGTTATCGGTTTCTTGTTTTTTTAAATCGTCATACATGCGCACGTACATGTCCAATTGTCCCACATCCTGGTGGGTTATTTTGCTAGTTTTCAGGTCTATGATTACAAAACATTTTAAGATGTAATTGTAAAAAACCAAATCAATGTAAAAATGTGAAGTATCAGTTTTTATAAGTTGTTGTCGTTCTACAAAAGCAAATCCTTTGCCCAATTCAAGGATAAATTTTTGCAAATTGGAAATCAATGCTTTCTCCAGTTCTGGCTCTGTATAGCTTTGATTGTTTGGTAGGTTCAAAAACTCTAAAACGGCAGGATTTTTGATGAATTCAAAAGCATCTTGTTGGAATGTTTTGGTTTTTTCTAGCATTTCGTCCACCACTGGTTCTTTTACTTGCGAAGACAAAAGTCGTTGGTAATATAGGGTGCTTATATTCCTGTCTAAAGTACGCACACTCCACATTTGCTCAGAGGCTTCTTTGAGATAATATTTTTGAGCATCTTTATTATTGACAGTCATAATTAATTGATAATGAGACCAATTCAATTTGGCAGACACTGTCTGCCAAATCTCTGTTTCTGGAAAAGAAAGGTAAAACTGCCTGAAATTGCGTAAATTTCTTTCAGAAAACCCCTTTCCAAACTCCGCAGAAAGTGCCACAGAAATAGTTTTGATGATGGATTTTCCATAATCAGCTCGTTCTTTTCCATTTTGCTCTTCCAGCACAATTGTTTTACCAATATTCCAGTAAGCTTCTACCATAGCTGTATTGATGGCTTGGTAGCTTTTTTGCCTTGCTTGGGATAGTATTTGTTTTATTTGTAGCAAATATTGCATGTTTTTAGACGCTAGATATGAAAGGAACGTGCTTTCTAAATAATAAACTTATTCAGATGAATCAAATAAATATATGGTTTTTTAAACATCTTAGTTTACCGAATTAAACATGATTATTTATTTTTTCAGTGCGTAATACAAATCATTGAATTGTAATTTCTCCTTAAAGGATTGAAGTTCCGTTTTTGAATCAATGACCACTAATTCTGCTCCCATCATTTCTGCCCAATCTTGATAATGGCTAATATTCAAGGCTTTGCTGAATACCGTATGATGCGATCCGCCTGCATAAATCCAAGATTTTATACCTGTTTGCATATCAGGCATTGTTTTCCAAAGCACTCGTGCTACGGGTAATTTTGGCATTTTTTCAGGTTTTACTACTTCTACTTGGTTTATCAGCAGGCGAAAACGATTACCCATATCCATCATCGAAATATTGATACCTTCTCCCTTATCTACTTCAAAAACCAAACGAAGAGGGTCGTCTTTGCCACCAATTCCTAATGGGTGTATTTCCAAACTTGGTTTAGCGTTGGCTATTGTTGGACAAATTTCCAACATGTGCGAACCCAGCACTTTCTCATCTTTGGTATCGAAATGATAGGTGTAGTCTTCCATAAATGAAGTTCCACCTTCTAACCCTAAGTCCATAACCTTGGAGATACGCAACAAAGCAGCAGTTTTCCAATCTCCTTCTGCCCCAAAACCATAACCATCTGCCATTAGTCTTTGCACTGCCAAACCAGGAAGTTGGTTTAGACCATGCAAATCTTCAAAAGTGGTGGTAAACGCCATGCAGTTTTTATCTTTCAAAAATGCACGTAAGCCCAGTTCAGTTTTTGCTTCATTGCGGAGGTTAGTCGTAAATTTTTTATCTTTCAAAAACTCTTCTTTTATTTTATAATCTTGATGATAGATTTTTACCAATGCATCTACTTCCTGATCAGATATTTTATTGATAAAAGCTACGACATCTCCCAATCCATATCCATTGACAGAAAAACCAAAAGCAATTTGCGCTTCTACTTTATCGCCTTCTGTTACGGCTACTTCACGCATATTGTCGCCCAAACGAGCCACTTTAAGTTGTTTGGATTCGTTTCTACCTGCACAAGCCCGCACCCACGTTCCGATTTCTTTTTGAATAGATTTGTCTTCATAAAAGCCAACTAATACTTTTCGTTTTATTCCCATTCGGCTACAAATAAACCCAAACTCTCTGCCACCGTGTGCAGTTTGATTTAAGTTCATGAAATCCATGTCTATACTATCATAAGGAATATCTTGATTGCATTGTGTTTGCAAATCCAAAAGCGGCTTTTCAAGTGTTTTAAGCCCGTTTATCCACATTTTTGAAGGCGAAAAAGTATGCATCCACGCCACTATTCCCATACAAAGCGGATTGCTATTTGCTTCTTGAAAAAACTTGGTAATTTCTTCGGGGGTTGTGAATAGCTGTTTCCACACGATTTTGGCTGGTATATGTGCAGATTTGTCTAAACTTTCTACTACTTTTTGGGAATTTAGGGCTACTTGCTTGAGTGCCTCAGTTCCGTAAAGATGTTGGCTGCCTGTTACAAACCAGATTTCAGATTCATTGTAAATTTTCATTTTTATTATAGTTAGAATTAAGTTATTATTGGTTAAATGAATATAGATAAGCCCCCTTTTTTGAACTCGTTTTATCTTTTTCTTCTAGTTTTTTTATTAATCCAGAAGCAAGCATATTTTTTCTAAAATTTCTTTTATCAAGAGATTCAGACAAAATGGCTTCATATACGTTTTGAAGTTTTGGTAAGCTAAATCTTTCGGAAAGAAGCGAAAAAGCAATTGGGAATTTTCCAATTTTAGATCGAATATTTTGTAAAGAGTTATTAATCATTTTGTTATGATCAAAAATTAATTCTGGTATTTCATTTATTTCAAACCATTTTGCAGTGTAATTGGTGTTAGAAGGCATTTCAAATAACTCTAAGTTAATAAGTGCAAAATATGACACAGAAACTACCCTATCCGCCCAATCTCGATTGATTTCACTATAGGTTTCTAATTGCTCCAAATAAATTTTATCTAGGCCTGTCAAATCAAAAACTACCCTACTGGCACATTGATTTAGGTTTTCGTTTTCATTTAAAAAGCCTCCCACCAAAGACCATTTTCCTATTTCAGGTTCAAAATTGCGTTTGATAAGTAAACAAAATAGCTTATTTTCTTTAAATCCAAACACAATACAATCAACCGAAAGTAGAAACTTGGGATATGAAGCATATAAATTAGATACTTGCGTTTTCAAATTATAATTAGTCTTTATTTTTCCTCTAAAATAGCAACTCCCCAAGGAGAAAGTGTAAAAGATCCATTGTTTTGAATTACAGTTTCTGAAATCAAATCTGTAGCTTTCCCAAAAACATTCTTTACGACTTTAACTTCATCTGAGTAGTTTAAATAGAAATGTATGGGTTTGCCATTTGCATTGATGCTATTTTTTTGAATGATTGGAAATTGAAGATTTTTTTGAAGTTCATAGATTCCTACTTGTTTGCAAGCGTCTAAAATTATCGCTTCTTGAAGTTCGTCCGTTAGAATAGAACCTTGATAGATGGCTTTACCTTTACCAAAATTATTGCTTACGATGACTGGATATTTTCCATATTCTTTGTGATCAGGATAGGCAAGTGGTGTGGCGGTAGTAGGGTTGAGTAATTCAAACCATGCTTCAATTTTGTTGGTTTCTTGTTTGATATTGAATGGATTTTCTTTCAAAGAAAGTGCTTGTATTTTGGTCGTTTCTTGGTAGGTTATTCCACATAATTGTGATAAACCTCCTGGCTGATCAGTATATCTTGCTCCCATAAATTCATTGCAATAGCCACTTCTTGGACCTATAATCACATAACCACCGTTTTTGACATAAGACACTAGTTTGGAAAGTAAGGCGTCTGAAGCTACAAAAATAGAAGGAATAACTATCAATTTGTAATTTGAAAAGTTATTATTTTCTGGATAGACGAAATCTACTGATATGTTATTTTTATATAACGACTTGTGCATTCTCAAAATTTCCCAATCGTAATTATAACCTGGATCCATGCTTTCATTTCCAAAATGAGTATCGCTACTATACAAAATGGCTACTTCTGATTTTTTTTGATGATTTACTACACTTGGACTTATTCTATTGATTTCCAAAGCGGTTTTTTGAAATTCTTTGTACAATCTGTTTGGTTTTAAATCATGTGATAAAATCCCTTTCCAAAACATTTCATTGCCATTGTGATTGGAATGCCAATGCCAATACTCCACCATATTTGCTCCAGAGGCGATATGATGCCAAGCATTGAGCCTAAATTGCCCTTCATAAGGTGGATTTTGATTAGATGCATTTCCGAAATCAGTAGCTTGAGCGTTTGTTTCGGTTACTAAATAATTTCCATTTTTGAACGAACGAGTAAAGTCTCCACCCATCGCTATTCCATGTCCCATCATCCCAGATTGCGTGTCGTGATACACATTAAGCGAGGCTATTTCCATTGTTTTTGAAATCTCTACTTGATCAAAACTTGAATTTGGAAAAATCCAAATCATATTAAAACAATGCGTGGTAAACTGATCTTTCCTTTTGTATTCAGAGACTAATTTGGTTTGCCATTGTAAATACTCGCTGGTGGTTTTACGATTAAAACGATCCCATTCTAATTTATAACTAGGATTTGTTGCACCATCTCTAGTGGGCATTTCTTCCCACTTATATACTTGCATTCCCCAATAATTATTGCCCCAAGCCTTATTTAGAGAATCAGTAGTTTGGTATTTATCTTTTAACCCACATTGCAGCTATCTATCCAAAAAGACTTTATTTTGAGCAATAGACTTGCTTTTATGAAAATGCTGTGTACTACAAATTTGATAAATACTT
>REAG01000287.1 GCA_004294265.1 Cytophagales bacterium
ACTTATTTTAAAAGATGGTTTATTTTTAAATGAAAAAAACTTATTTCTCCAAATTCTAAAAATTTATCCATTGAAACCAAAATTCTAAAGAATTGCAGCATTATTGATTAAGTCGTTTAACTTAATTTTCATTTGAGAAATTTCCTTTTCTTGTTCTTCGATTTTTTCTTTCAATGGAATTATTTTCTAAAAATTATATAAATTGACAAAATCTTGTTTTAAGGTTAAGTTGTTAATTTAAGTATTTTAATTTTTTACCATCCCAATATAATTAAATGGAGTTATGGCTCTTAGTTCTTTTTTAATTGAAAAACTAACATTTAAGTTATCAATAAAAGTAGAAATGGTATGTTGTGTTATTTTTTCGCCTGTTCTGGTTAAATCTTTTAAGGTTTCGTAAGGGTTGGGATGACCTTCACGCCTTAAAATAGTTTGAATAGCTTCCGAAACAACTGCCCAATTTTGTTCTAAATCGTGGTTTAGAGCTTCTGCATTGAGTTGTAGTTTAGAAACTCCTTTTAAAATAGACTCTAAAGCAATAAATAAATGCGAAAATGGTACGCCAATATTTCTTAAAACTGTGCTATCTGTTAAATCTCTTTGCAACCTTGAAATGGGTAATTTTGCAGAAAAATGTTCAAAAAGGGCAATCGCAATTCCTAAGTTCCCCTCAGAGTTTTCAAAATCTATAGGATTAACTTTGTGTGGCATGGCTGAAGATCCTGTTTCGTTTTTATTTACTTTTTGTTTAAAATATTCCATCGAAACATATTGCCAAATATCACGGTCAAAATCAATTAAAATGGTACAAATTCTTTTAAAAACATCGCATAATGCTCCTAAGTTATCGTAATGTTCAATTTGTGTAGTATATTGATTTCTTACTAATTGAAGTTTTTCGTTCACAAATCTATCTGCAAAAGTAATCCAATCTATTTCCGGAAATGCTACATGATGAGCATTAAAATTGCCTGTTGCTCCACCAAATTTAGCTGAGTAAGGAATTTTACGAATATAACTAATTTGATTATGCAAACGCTCTACAAAAACCATCAATTCCTTACCCAAACGTGTAGGTGATGCGGGTTGTCCGTGTGTATGAGCCAACATGGGCACATTCATCCATTCTTTGGCATGTCCTTTCAAAACTCCTAAAACATCCGTAAGTTTTGGCAATATTTCATTTTCAATACTATCTCTTAAAAGTAGAGGAATTGCTGTATTATTTATATCCTGAGAAGTAAGTCCAAAATGCACAAATTCTATATATTTATGCAATCCAATCAATTCTAATTTGTGTTTAACAAAATACTCAACAGCTTTTACATCATGGTTTGTAATTTTTTCTTTTTCCTTGATATAAATAGCATCTTCTTCCGAAAATGAAGTAATTATTTCTATAATTTCTGGATATTTTTTTTTGTCAAAATTTTGTAACGGAGCAATTCCTGACTCACACAAAGCGATAAAATATTCGATTTCTACGGTTACTCTGTATTTTATAAGTGCATACTCAGAGTAATATTGACCTAAAGTTTGAGTGCTTTTTTGATAACGACCATCAATGGGCGAAATAGATTTGAGGGCTGAATTTTCCATTTTTTATTCTATAAATTATTTTTTTTAAAACTGATTCTCATTTTCAAAATGTAAATCAATTTAGATTTGTTAGTATGAAATTTTATGATTTTAGTGAAATTAAAAATGCCATTTACACTTTTAAAAAGTGTAAATGACAAATAATTTAGTAAATTAATATTTATATAAAAAGTGTTATTTTGAATAATTTTTTAAAATAACAATTATAAAAACAAATTATTCTAGAACTTTAGAATTAAAAATGTAATTTCATAATTCTAAATTAAACTTATTTTTTTGCTTTTGGAGCAGCTTTTTTTGTAATAACTTTATTGGCTGCAATTTTTTTAGCTTTTGGTGCTTCTTCAACAGTTTTTTTAACAAAAACAGCTTTTTTGCCAAATCTATCTTTCTTTTCAGGCGGTTCTGGCGTTGCTTCTGCTAATTCAAGGCACTTTTCAAGCGTTAAATCTTTTGGTTCTATGTCTTTCGGAATTTTTACATTCTTTTTACCTGCCGCAATATAAGGTCCATATCTGCCATTTAGAACTTTTATATCATCGTTTTTAGGGAATATTTTAATGACTTTGTCAATATCGGCTTGGCGTTTATTTTGAATAATTTATACACAACGCTCTTCCGTTACCAACAAAGGATCGTCAGTTTTGGCAAGTGAATAAAATTTAGAATCATGTTGCACATACGGTCCAAACTGTCCAACAGCAACTTTCATTGGTTTTTCTTCAAAATTTCCTGAAATTCTAGGTAATTTAAACAATTCCAAAGCTTCTTCAACTGTTATATTTTCCATCAACATACCCTTTTTCATATTGGCATATTGTGGTTTTGGAATATCCTCTTCTTTGCTTTCATTTTCGCCCAACTGCACATAAGCACCGTATTTTCCAAGTTTGATATACATATTTTTACCACTTTCTGGATGCGTTCCTAAAAGGCGAGTGGCGGAAACGTCCTTTCGTGAAATATTTTCTGAAAGCTCCACAGTTTTATGAAAATCATCATAAAAACCTGCCAACATATTTTGCCAATCTGTCTTTCCTTCAGCAATATCATCAAACTCTTTTTCGACTTTTGCTGTAAAATGATAATCAACTACATTATCAAAATGTTGAACCAAAAAATCATTCACAACCATTGCCAAACTTGTAGGAAATAATTTAGATTTTTCGGCTCCGAAAATTTCATTTTTAGTTACATTCGTAATTTTATCTGATTTTAAAGTAAAAATTTTATAAATTCTATCTTTCCCTTCTCGGTTTTCTTTTACTACATATTCTCGTTTTTGAATGGTTGTGATGGTGGGAGCGTAAGTTGAAGGGCGACCAATACCCATCTCTTCTAATTTTTTTACTAAACTTGCTTCCGTATATCTTGGTGCAGGTCTTGAAAAGCGTTGTGTGGCATTTGTTTCATTTAAAGTAAGAATTTCACCTACTTTTAAAGGTGGCAAAACAGTACTTCCACTTTCCTCATCCTCGTTTTCGTCATCGTTAGATTCCAAATAAACTTTTAAAAATCCATCAAATTTTATTACTTCGCCTGTGGCAATAAAATTTTGATTATTGGTACTTATATTAATGGATAAAGTCGTTCGTTCAACTTCTGCATCCGCCATTTGCGAAGCAATGGCTCGTTTCCAAATTAAATCGTATAATTTTTTTTCATTGGCATCAGCTCCAGCATTTTGAACTGCAAAACTTGTAGGACGAACCGCCTCATGGGCTTCCTGAGCAGATTCATTTTTAGTTTTAAACTTTCTAGATTTTGAATATTTTGCCCCATATTCAGCTGTAATGGCATTTTTTGCATTTTCGATAGCATCATCCGAAAGGTTGGTGCTGTCGGTTCGCATATAAGTAATTTTTCCGCTTTCGTATAATTTTTGAGCAATCGACATAGTTTGCGAAACCGAAAAATACAATTTTCTACTTGCCTCTTGTTGCAAAGTTGAAGTGGTAAATGGAGCAGCTGGTGATTTTGTACCTAATTTTTTTTCTACATTTCCAACCGAATATTTCGCTGTTTTGCAAGATTCCAAAAACTTGATTGCTTCCTCTTCGGTTTTGAATCTTTGTGGCAATTCAGCCACTAATTTCTTGCCATTTCCAAGGTCAAAATTTGCTTTTACAATATATTGAAAAGCAGAAGTATGTGCATCAACTTCACGTTCTCGCTCCACAACCAAACGAACCGCAACTGATTGAACCCGACCTGCCGAAAGCCCTGTTTTGATTTTTTTCCACAAAACTGGCGAAAGTTCATAACCCACCAACCTATCTAAAACCCTGCGTGCTTGCTGGGCATTCACTAAATCGATATCTATTTTTCGTGGATTTTCTATGGATTTTAAAATCGCTTTTTTGGTAATTTCTCTAAATACAATTCTTCTCGTTTTGTCTTCTTTTAATTGCAAAGATTCTTTTAAATGCCAAGAAATTGCCTCACCCTCTCGGTCATCATCGGATGCTAACCAAACAATTTCAGCTTCATCTGCCAATTTTTTTAGCGTTTTTACTGTTTCAATTTTATCTGTAGAAACTTCGTAGCTTGGCTTAAATTTATTATTGACATCAATGCCTAAACCTTTTTCGGGCAAATCTCGAACATGACCATAACTAGATCGTACTACATAATCTGATCCCAAATATCCTTCAATAGTTTTTGCTTTTGCTGGGGACTCAACGATAACTAAATTCTTCATCTTTTAGATTAAGTAATTTTATTTTATTAAATTTGCAATTGAATATCAATATACATTTTTGCAAATCTTGTTAAATAAAATTTAGATTTACAAACATTCTACATATTTTAACAAATATAAATATATAATGTTCAAATAAAGTAACCAAAAGCCATTTTATGCCAAAAAAATTAATTTTAGTAAGACATGCCAAATCAGACCACAGTACAGGTTTGAAAGATTTTGATCGCCCATTAAATGCCGAAGGTCATAGAGTTGCTCCAAGAATGGGAAATACTTTTGCACAAAAAAATATTCCTTTCGATGCCATAATCTCAAGTCCTGCACTCAGAGCCAAAACTACCGCTGACTATTTTGCTGAGCAATTAAAGTATGATTTTGATAAAATAATTTTGAATGAAAATATTTATGAAGCTTCGGTTAGGGTGCTTTTAAATGAAATTTGTGCTTTAGATGATAAGTTAAGCACTGTATTGCTTTTTGGGCATAATCCAGGGTTTTCTTACTTAGCAGAATCGCTAACCAAAGCCGAAATTGGCGATATGCCAACCTGTGCAGTAATAATCATTAATTTTGAAACCAATACTTGGAAAGACGTGGCTCAAGGAAGCGGTTTTTTATTTGAATTTGATTATCCAGGAAAAAGTATTTCAGAAGAATAAAAATTTTAAAATTAAAATTGATTCAATTTATTTATATATGATAATTCAATTTTAAAAATTAAAGTTTTTAATAAAATAATTTCTTGTAAAATAGTTTTTTGAAATTATTAAAACAGACTTTTATATTTTGAAAAAGAAATAAATATTTTAAGCAATAATTTATTAAAATAATACATTATATATATGTGTTTTATAAAAAGTTCGTTTTAATTGAAAAATATTTAAAAAAAATAAATCATAACTCAAATAAAAATTAAGAATATTAAGTGAAAATAAAAAATATACATCTGTTCAATTTCTTAATGATTCTTTTAATAATAATAAGCTGGAATATAATAGCTAATTATTACTTTTTAAGAATAGATTTAACAGAAGAAAAAAGATATACTTTATCAAATGCTACAAAAAAAGTTCTTAAAACCCTTGATGATCAAGTATATGTAGAAGTTTTTTTGGATGGAGATTTACCCCCAGGCTTTAAAAGATTGCAAAAGTCTATCAAAGAATTTTTGGATGAAACACGAATATTTGCTCGCTCGAATGTGCAATATACTTTTTTGGATCCAATGGCAAGTAATGATGAGGGAGCACAACAAAAATTCTTTTCAAAATTAGCCCAAAGAGGATTGCAACCCACCAATATATTTGCAAAAGAAAATGGCAAACAAACCGAAAAACTTATTTTTCCGGGAGCAATAGTGAGTTATAAAGGCAGAGAAATACCAATAAATTTACTCAAAAGTGCAGCTGGAGTTCCGCCAGCTGAAGCTTTAAACCAATCGGAGGAGGGTATAGAATTTGAAATTGTTTCGGCAATTAATAAATTATCTTCAAAAACTTCTAAAAGTATAGGTTTTGTTCAAGGACATGGCGAATTATCCGAATTAGAAACCAAAGATATTTTTGATAATTTATCAGAATCTTATAATGTAGAAAGAATAAATGTATTAAATTCTAATCAGTTAAACGAAAATTATCATGTTTTGATAATTGCCAAACCTACCCAATATTTTTCTGAAAATGAAAAAATAAAACTTGATCAGTTTGTAATAAATGGTGGAAATTTAATTTTATTTATAGATAAAACAAATGCAAGTTTAGATCAATTAGAAGATGGAAAAACGACAGCAATAGCTTTAGAAAGCAATTTAGAAGATTTATTTTTTAAATTCGGATTTAGATTAAATCCAACTTTATATCAAGATGCTCAATGCGGAATGTTGCCAATGGTAGTTGGAATGCAGGGAAATCAACCACAAACGCAACTAATGCCATGGATGTTTTATCCCGTTTGTACCCATTTTTCAAATCATCCTATGGTTAAAAATATGTCGGGTGTTTCTACTAAATTTATAGGAAGTATTGATACTGTAAAAGCTGTAGGAATTACCAAAACCCCAATCATGTTTACCTCAAAATATTGCAAAGAAATTGCAGTTCCTTGCGAAATAAATTTAATGGAAGCCCGAAAACAACCTAATCCAGCTGAATTTACAAAAGGACAACAACCCGTAGCTTATTTGTTAGAAGGGAAATTTAAGTCTTTATTTACCAATCGACTGACCCAATCCATGGAAGATTCTATTGATTTTCAATCACAAAAAAATGAAGCTAAAATCATTGTTTTTGCCGATGGAGATATTATTAAAAATGAAGTTTTGGCTAAAAGCAACGAAACTTTACCACTTGGATTTGATAGATATTTGCAAAAAAAACTTGCTAACAAAGATTTAATTTTGAATTGCATTGACTATGTATGCGGAGGAAAAGATTTAATAACACTAAGAGCCAAAGAGTTGAAATTAAGACCTTTAGATAAGAATAATATAGAAAATAAACGAACAAAATGGCAAATTATAAATGTGGCTTTGCCTTTAGTATTACTCATCATTTTTTGTATTTTAAAATACCAATGGCGTTTGAAAAAATATAGTGTTTAGTAATAATATATTTATTCGTTAAGGTTAATTTTACATTATATAAAGTCTAATAAATAATTACAAATTCCTTGAAAACTTTT
>REAG01000357.1 GCA_004294265.1 Cytophagales bacterium
CCAAGTACATTTACAGAAGAAGAAATTGAGTTGAAAATTTGTCCTCCACCTACGGGCTATCCTTTAGAAGCATTGACTTTGGCAGAGGAACAAGCATACATTGCAGCTGGAAAGATTTTAACTTATTCTTGGTCAGGCAATGTTACAACTTTTAGATTTTTTAGTGTAAGAGGTGATGCAGATGCAGGCGTATATAATGTGCAGGTAAAAGATCAGTCGGGTTGTCCTTTGAAAAAAATACAATTTACAGTACAAGTATCTTGTGAACCAAGTTTATTTTTACCAACTGCTTTTAGTCCAAATGGAGACGGATTGAATGATGTTTGGGAAATATTTGGAGAAGATTTCTCAAAATTAGACCTAAAAGTATATAATCGTTGGGGAGAAGTAGTTTTTGTAGCCTATGAAAGAGGTGATAAATGGGACGGTACAAGGTATGGACTTAAAGCACCTGATGGTATTTATAATTGGAAAGCTACCTATGAAAATATTTTGCAGAAAAGGCAAAAAATTACTAAAATGGGTGCTGTAACAATTATTAGATAATCAAAAATTAAAAAGTTTCAAAAATAAATATTATTTTTGAAACTTTTTAATTTTATTAACGTTATTGTATGTACTGATTTTTAATTATTTGGGGTTGACCGGTTTTGACGGCTTGAGTAGTCTAATATAAGCAAGTAAAGAGGTGTTAGGTGACTCTTTTCAAAAATTGCCTATCGCATTATAAGTGGCGAAAATACTTATGCACTTGCTGCTTAATTCTTAAAGAATTAATGTATTAAAAGATAAATTTCTGTAACAAGAAACTATTTGCAAGCATCTTGCCCGTTTGCTTCTTTACCATTGGGAACTACAAGGTGTCGACAGTAAAAGATAGTTTTGATGATGATGCTAAGTCAAAATGAAATAACAGTAAATCGGAGGCTTAAACGATGTCGTTTTCCTATAAGTTCTCTTAAATCAGATAAACGAATAAACTTGTAGAAGGTATTAAGGGTATCGAGTTCGGACGAGGGTTCGAATCCCTCCAATTCCACAAAAAAGTCTGTTTAAGCAGAATAAAAGCCTTGCAAAAATTTGCAAGGCTTTTTTTATTGTTTTCTGACTTTCCCAAATATTAAACCCTAACTTTTCTTTTTATTAGGTAACTATATATAAGTAATTGATAGTCAATCAATTAATTGTGAAAATATACCCTAAATATTAGGTAGTTTTTTTGAA
>REAG01000288.1 GCA_004294265.1 Cytophagales bacterium
GTAGCAAAGGGGTATCCTAATTTTAATGGGTATAGAAATTCTATCCTATTTTTTCAAGGTAAACTTTTGCTCCATTCACTCTAAATACTGGAGTCCCATTCATTTATTAATTTTTAGTAATTTTGATAATAAATATAGGGAACCTCTAAAAACCCCAATATTATTTTTAAAAGCCCCTATCAAATTAATTTCTGCTCTGATATTGCAGAATCTAAGTGGGTGGTTTTATTGGAATTGAGATTTTTAGGAGTTCCTATAATTAATAGCTAGATTTACTTCACAAAAACATCTTTTGATAGCATAATTTCTACACTAGATTTGCCCACTAAAATTTCATAATTGCCTTTTTGAATCACGAAATCATGGGCTGAAACAACATATTCTGAAAAAGCATTATATTTGTTCAATATAATTGAAACCGTTTTTTGTTCGCTAGGCAATAAACTTACTTTTGAAAATCCTTTTAATTCTTTCACCGGTCTGCCAGTTTTTTCAATTTTAGGTTTAACATATACCTGAACTATTTCCTCACCTGCAATTTTACTTGTATTTTTAACCGTTAAAGTAACTTTCATTTTTGAACCTAAATCGGAAATAAAGAGATTTTTATAATCATAAGTAGAGTAAGATAATCCAAAACCAAATGGAAAAAGAACAGGCTTTTTGGTAATATCAAAATAACGATACCCTACCATTATTCCTTCCGTATATTTGGCAGTTATATCATCCGCTTTATAGCCGATATAGGCAGGAGAATCCGATTTACTATTTACAAAAGTGCGAGTTAATTTTCCTGACGGGTTAAAATCGCCAAATAAAATATTAGCAAAAGCATTGCCAACTTCCTGCCCGGAATACCAGCCTTCAATCACGCCTGAAACTTGGTTTAGCCAAGGCATTTCAACCACATTTCCGTTGGTGAGGCAAACAATAGTTCGAGGATTTACTTTAGCAATTTCAGAAATCAAAGAGTCTTGAATTGAAGGAAGTTTTAAGCCTGTTTTTGTATCAAATCCTTCGGATTCATACTGATTGGACATGCCTGCAAATACTATTGCCACATCCGAATTTTTAGCTAATTCAACCGCTTCTGCCAATAAAGTGCCATTATTGGTTCTTTCTCCGTCTTTTGGCAAATCCCATCCTAACTGAAAATCAGCTCCCATATTTCCTTCAAAATATTCAATACGTATATTATAGGTTTTAAAACCCTCCATATCAACCACAAAACTATCTTTTTCTAGTCCGTGCACTTTCCAATTATCAATAACTAATTTATTTTCAAACCAAACTCTTGCTCCGTCATCGGTGCGAGTAAAAATTGTATATTTCCTAGAAATAGGTGGTTTTAATTTTCCAGTCCATTTAGTAACCCAATAATCTTTATCAATTTTAGAATCAGGGCTTGCTGGGTCTGGCCAACTCATATTCATATCTTTATCAATGCGTATCATGGTAGGTTCGCTCGTAAGATTACACTCTAAAGCATCTTGAAGTGTTGCTTTATCCCAATAACGAGCCGTAAGTCCTTCTTCACCCGTTTCTGAAACTAAATATTTTTTATCAATGATAGTCAAACCTTTTAAATCTATCACATCACCTTGAGCAAAACTTACTTTAGTTTGATTTCCTACTTTATTTTTAATAGCTTCTAGAGGCGTAACACTATAAAAAGGAGCAATTTGAGAACTTCCTCCTGCACCTGTTCTTGCTATATTGGCATTAGGTCCAATAATGGCAATAGATTTGAATTTCGTTTTATCCAAAGGTAATGTATTATTGCTATTTTTCAATAAAATCATACCTTTTTGAGCTGATTCTAAAGCTAATTTTTGAAATTCTGGTGTGTTTACTAATTTTTCGTTAGGAATATATTTATTTTCAAACATTCCCAATCTAAATTTAACGCCAAGCACTCTTCTTACTTTATCATCCAATTCGGACATCAATATTTTTCCAACTTTAATTGCATTAATCAAAGAATCGCCAAAGTAAACGGGGTTTGGCATTTCTAAATCTAAACCCGCCTTTGCAGAAGGAACAGTGCTGTGAGTAGCTTCCCAATCTGAAATTACCAAACCTTCAAATCCCCATGATTTTTTTAAAATATCTGTCAATAAATATTTATTTTCGCTCGCCCAAGTGCCATTTATTTTATTATAAGCACTCATAACTGTCATTGCTTTTGCTTCTTGAACGGCAGCTTTAAACATAGGTAAATGAATTTCGTGCATGGTTTTTTCGTCAATTTGAGCATCTACACGCATACGTTCCCATTCTTGATCGTTACAACAAAAATGCTTGAGCGAAACCGCAACCTTTTCTTTTTGCATAGCTCGAATATAATTTACCGCCATTCGAGAAGCCAAAAATGGATCTTCAGAATAGCTTTCAAAATTTCGACCGCCACTTGGCAAACGATGAATGTTTACAGTTGGTCCTAAAAGTAAGTTTATGCCTTTTCCTTTCGATTCTATGGCAATGGCACGAGCAACTTTTCCTATCAATAGGGTGTCCCACGAACTCGCAACCGCCAATCCAGACGGAAAAGCTGTGGCTTTCCCTGTCCTAACACCAATTGGTCCATCCGACATTTCAAAGCCAGGAATAGATAATCTTTTATTTTCTAAAGTGCGAAGCCCATCTCCAGAAAGCTGTCCTACTTTTTCTTCCAAAGTCATTTTTGAAATTAAATCATCAATTCGTTTTTGAATGGGTAAAGCTGGATTTTTGTAAGATTGAGCCAATAATTGACTCCAAATAAATAAAAATATTAAAAAAAGATTTTTCATTGGTAAAAGTTTTTGTTTGAATTTGTGTGCAAGTAAAACAAAAAATAACTTAATTCATATAAAATGAAATAAATTATTGATGAAAAATAATAGTAGAATAATAGTAAAAATATAATTTATTATTACTTTTTAAATTCAAAATTAAACATTTATCAAAATCAAAAATCAAAATCAATAATTAATAATTAATAATTAATAATTAATAATTATTAAGGCATAAAATCCAAAAATATAAAGATTCTTAGATTTATAAATACAAATTTTTGAATTTTTCAAAAAAGCAATTACCTTAGCAAACTTTTTAAAACCATAAAAGAATAAAAAAACAAACAAATGGAAATCATTTTAGAGAAAAAAGATAATGTAAATGCCGAATTAAAAGTTAATATTTTAGAAAGTGATTACAGTCCTTCTTACAAAAAAAAGCTAAAAGAATACGCCAAAAAGGTACAATTAAAGGGCTTCAGACCCGGTTTAGTGCCAATTGCCTTGGTCGAAAAAATGCACGGAAAATCTATTTTGGTAGAAGAAATAAACACAATAGTTTCAGATGCAATAAATAATTATATTAAAGAAAATGAACTAAGTATCATTGGCGATCCTATTCCTGAAGAAAAATCTATGCAAGCTATTAATTGGGACGCAAACAAAGATTTTAATTTAGTATATACACTAGGATTAACCCCAAATTTCAATTTAGAACTATCAGAAAAAGTTCAAATTACATCTTATAAAATAAGTTATACAGATAAAATATTAAAAGAAACTACTGAAAATCTTCGTAAGCAATTTGGTGTTTACGAAGACGCAACTATTTCAAGTGAAGAAGACATTATATATGCAGATGCTACAGATGAAAATGGTAAAGAATATAAAGCTATAATTCCACAATACAGAGTTTCAGAGTCAGAAAAAGCCAGTTTTATAGGATTAGAATTAGGTCAGACTATAATAAAAGATGTAAGAGCTTCTTACGCTGATGATGCCACAATAGCTCATATTTTTGCTATTGATAAAAAAGAAGCGCCCTTTTTAAATGGTAATATTACTTATACAATTACGAGAATAAGCCAACAGAAATTAGCTGAAATTAATCAAGAATTCTATGCCAAAGTTTTCAAAGGTGCAACCATAGAAAACCATGAAGAATTTGAAAATAAATTAAAAGAAAATATTGAAAAATCTTATCATATGGAGTCTAGAAATGCTTTATTTAATGATATTTATGATTACTATACTCAAAATACCAAAATAGAATTACCATCAGAATTTTTAAAAAATTGGCTTTATTATAAAAATAATGGCAAATTCACCTTTGATCAAATTGATTCTCAATATAAATCGTTTGAAATTGGGTTCATTTGGGATTTGATAAAAACAAAAGTTGCTGTTGAAAATAAACTAACCGTTGAAGCGGACGAAATCATGGAAAGAGCTACTTTTATGGTACTTTCTCAATTCGGAATTTCGGCATCTAGTTTGGATGAAGAAATGAAAAAAATGATTTTATCAATGGCTGATAACTTCGTAAAGAAAGATAATGGAAAAGAATATAGAAAAATATTTGAACAATTACACACAGAAAAGGTAATAAATCTAATTTCATCTAAAATAAAATTAAAAGAAGAAAATATTGATATTGAAAAGTTTACAGAAATTCAAAAATCATATTCTAAATAATAATATACTTATAATTTAATCCAAACTAACTATTAAAAATCTATTTAATAGTCAGTTTTTTATTTTAAAATAAAAATATGAAATCTGAATTAAAATCGTTTTTTATTACCTATAAATGGATTTTTATAACAGGAATTTTCATTCAAATTATTACTTGCATTTTATCTGTTGGTTATCATAACCCTGATGAACATTGGCAAATAAATGAGTTTGCAGCCTTTAAACTTGGTTTGGTAAACAATGAAAACGATTTGCCATGGGAACACCGCTCAGAAGCGAGGCAAACTGTTCAGCCATTAATGGTTTTTGTAGTGAGTAAAATAGCCATGAAATTGGGAATATTTCAACCTTTTTATATCGCGACATTTTTTAGATTTTTATCAGGATTTTTAGCTTGGACATCCGTTTTTTTATTACTTTTTTTCTCTAAATCTTTTTTCAAAAACAAAAAAGCCTATAAATGGGCAATTTTTACTTCTAATCTTCTTTGGTTTATTCCGTATGTTCATGCTAGATTTCAAGGCGAAAATTGGACAGGCATATTTTTAACTTTTGGTGTTGCACTTATTTTCTATCTTCAAAAAAGTAATAAAAATGGTTATATCTATTCATTAGTCGGTTTACTTTTTGGTTTCGCATTTATTCTTCGGTTTCAGGTCGCTTTTGCGATTATTGCAGTTGGAATTTGGCAATTAATTTTCAAAAAAATGTCTTTTTCTGAATCTATCTATATGTTTCTTGGCTTTTTAGCTATAGTTGGTATTGAAGTTGTGATAGATTATTGGTATTTCGGAAAATGGATTTTTGTGCCTTATAATTATTTTCATATTCAGTTAATTGAGGGTGTTTCTAACAATTGGGGCGTTTTTCCATGGTGGCACTACGCAACACTTTTTATCATCCATGTATCGCCACCAATCAGTATTTTTATGTTGGTATTTTTTTTAATTATTACTTATTATGAATATAAAAATCAATATATATGGATAATATGGCTTTTTATTTTAGGACATAACATGAATGGTTACAAAGAAATTAGATACTTATATCCTTTGATTCCATTTTTTATTGTGCTTGTATTTATGTTTTATGATAAATTTATAGATATTTTTGAATCCCAATCAAAAAAACTATATTTTAAAATACTATTTACACTAATGATCATTCAAAACTTACTTTTAATAACCGTATGTGCTTTAAAACCTGCCCACGAAGGCATTAATTTTTTCTCTAAAATATATTCGTATTCGGATAAAAAAATAAACTTATATTACATTAAAGATAACCCATACTTTTGGGGAACAATCAAATTTGATTTTTATGAACCGCAAAATATATCTTATTTTCCTATAGAAATTAATCAAATTAATCTTATAAAACCTACTAAAAATGAAAATACATTGCTTTTTTATAAAGGTTTTGAACTTGAAGATGAAAAAAAGTTAGAAAACATTTCGTCAGTTTATAAAACTATTCCTGCTTGGCTTAAAAATTTCAATATCAATAATTGGCTATCAAGAGCAAAAGTTTGGAGTTTGTATGAAATTAAGTAAAATAAAATTTAATTTAATTTTATTTAATTTAATTTTAAAACCTATAAAAAATAAATTCTTACTACTTAATTAATTTTAAAATTAAATTAAAGAAACTATAAAATATACTTATAATGAAATATTTATTTTTAATACTATTACTTACTTTTAATTTCGGATTTTCTCAGACAAAAAAAAATGATATAGTTAATCAAGTACTTTTATTGAAATTAATAAACGATGCTCGATCCGAACCTAGAAAGTGTGGAAATACTAATTATGAAGCTACTAAACCTATGATTTGGAATCTAAAATTAGAATGTGCCGCTCAAAATCATAGTTTAGATATGAATAAAAAATCGTATTTTAATCACACTTCAAAGAATGGTAAAAAACCTTGGGATAGAGCCGAAAAATGTGGATATTCATATCAAACTATTGCAGAAAACATTGCCTATTCTAGCAATGGAGTTGAAAATGATATTATCATCATGTGGCTTGAAAGCCCTGGTCATTGTGCCAACATTATGGATCCGAACCATACAGAATTTGGAGTAGGAAAGTCAGGAATTTATTGGACACAAGTTTTAGCAAGTCCAATAAAGCCATAGGACTTTGTAAAAAATAAAATTTTAGTGCTTTTAAGATTTAAACTCTTAAATTAGACTACATTTTGGTTAAATTCTTATTAAAATTATGGAATAGCCCATGTACTTACATTTCAAAAGTAAAACATAAATATTTCTTTCAAAACTTCATTAATTATCTTTTCTCAAGGGCAAAAGAGGTCAAA
>REAG01000150.1 GCA_004294265.1 Cytophagales bacterium
AGATGTGGTAACAATAAAGTGTATTTCTCTGAAAGTAATGAATCTGATGCCATTTGTTTTTTTTACAAATGTACATATTATTTTATATCAATTACTTAGAGGGCTGTTGTACAGTTTAGCGCAGCGATTGTCGAACTTCAAAACAGCTGGTCCCATTGCTCAAAATCAAAGCTTTTTAGGTGGATAGCTGCAATATGGGTTAAAAAGGCAAATGGCAACTCTGAACGATGATTATAGGGAAAAAATCATGAATCTTTAAATGCAAATACCTTGGTTTAAATCTATGAAATAGTTTAAAAAATATAAAAGTAAAATTTAAAATGAATTACTTTTGTTCTAAGTCAATTTTTTCGTCCCCTTTTTCATAACCCATAAAATCAATCCATCCTTGAAGCATCTCATCGTTAGTAAGTATAGACTCTTTTACGTTTTTAGGTGGAAAGTTAGGATTCAATGGATTTTTGGATGTGTTATCAAACTCTCCTTCTAAATATATTTTAGAAAATGCAGGAATAAAAAGAGGGTTTTTAAGCTTATATACTCTTTGCCACAAAAAATTCCAATTATTGAGTTTTAAAATAGGAATCATGATGTTTTGAGGCGTAACTGCATACATTTTAATTTTAGTAGCCAACAAATGAGCATGAGGCTGAATACTTAACAATGAAATATCTTTTTTGAAATCTACCCAAGTAGAAAGAGTGGCTGTTTTGTTTGCTAAAATCGGAAAAGAAGGAGTTATTTTATGGGTTGGCGAACCAAAAGCATGACCGAAAACTTTTCTTTTTGGTTTATCCTTACAAAACCAAATTTTTAAAGAAGATTTGTCAACTTGATTTTTTGAAGTCGCACCATAATGCACTGAATTTGCAAAAAAAGCCCCTTTTGCAGCCATAGTAAATGATTTGTTTATGCCTTTTGGATAGCTTGTACTTCCCATTCCAGGAAAAAAATCTACAATTGTTGCATGACTACTGATTGCAGGTGTTCCATCTGCATTTTTTAACTTTAAATAGTCCTCGATTTTAAAATTTGAATCAAAAATGTCGCTTTCTATGAAATAAGGAGGCACATTATGTTTCGTATTTTGTGTGAATGTATATAAAAAAACATTGGCATGATGAACTAATTTTGGATTTCCTGGCTCAAACTCACATTTGCAAACTAATTTTTCTTTTGGTAATTCGTAGGTTGCTTTAATATTAAAAAACCTTTCTTTGGAATCTCCTTTCAAATTCATTTGACTAAAATTAATAACCAAATCTGGTTTATCGACTTTTAATTTATATTCAAAAATTGGACTAGGATTTTTTCCTCTTGGCATTCCTGAATCTACCCAGTTTTTTATCAATAATATTTCATTTTCTGTAAGTTGATTTACATCAGAAAGGTGAGAATATTTTGTGTCTGCATAAAACGGAGGCATATATCCAATTCCTGTAGCTAATTTAATGCTATTTCCTCGTTTAATCACGCTTTCATAACTAGTTAATAAAAAAGGTCCTATTCCATTTTTTTTATGACAAATGGCACAATGTTTATAAATTATAGGAGAAATATGCTCTGAAAAAGTAATTTTATCAGCTGAAAATATTTTAATAGTTTGAAAAAATAATAAAAAAATACTTTTCCAAAAAGTTGTTTTGAACATATTTATTTTGACTAAACTTTTTTAAAATCTGAAAAATTTATTAAAACTATCAAAATAAAATAATATTAACAATAGGGAACTCCTAAAAACCTCAATTCCGTTTAAGCTCTCCCAATTGGATTCTGCGGTTTCGTAGTAGAAATTGGTTTGGGTGGGTTTTTTTTAATAATATTGAGGTTTTAAGAGGTTACCAATAATGTTTCAAACCCGTAATTGTCATTTTTAATATTTTAGAATAACTAAATCATGATAATTTTAAAGCTAATAAAAGGTATAAAATACAAATTCCTTGATAACTTTTCCACTATGAGAAATAAAAAAGCGGCTTTTTTAAAATTTAATTTTAATAAAATACAAAACTTATATTGAGTCCACTAAATATTTACAATTAAATTTTTAGAAAACCCCATTCTTATTTCCCCAATGGGGAAAAGTTAAAAAGGAATTGTAATTATTATTGGACTTTATATATTGTAAAAACACTCTTAACATAAAACAATGTTGTAAAATTTGAACAAATTTTTTTGATTTTAAAACTTTCATTTATAGAAAAACTAAAAATCGCATTTTAATATTTTTAATAAAAAAATCATAAACTATAATAAAAAATAAACAAATTGCAACTTTAAATCTGTTATCTAACATTGAAAAAAATAGCCATTCAAGGATTTTCTGGTTCTTATCATGAAATTGCAGCCAAACAATATTTTAAATCCGAAATTGCATTAGAAATGTGCGATTCTTTTATTAATTTATTCAAATCACTCGATGCTGGCAGGGCAGATATGGCAGTTATGGCAATCGAAAATACAATTGCAGGTCCGATTATTTTTAACTATTCCTTACTTCGACATTCAAATTATACCATAGTGGGCGAAACATTTTTGCGTATCGAACATTGTTTAATGGCACTTGAGGGGCAATCTATCGAGGATATTAAAGAAGTTCATTCTCATCCTATGGCTTTAAATCAATGTGTACGTTTTTTTTCGGGTTATCCACATATAAAACTTGTAGAGGCCGTGGATACTGGTTTAATGGCGGAAGAAATAGCTAAAAATAAAATTTTAGGACGAGCTGCGATTGCTGGCATAGGTGCTGCAAAAATATTTGGCTTGCATATTCTCAAAAAAAATATTGAAGATAGTGAGAAAAACTTTACTCGATTTTTAGTTTTAGATAAATATAACAAAAATATTACTTATAACAAATCAACAATCAGCTTTGGATTAACGCACGAAATTGGTGGATTACATAAAATATTTTCTATTTTTATGGATTATAAAATAAATGTAATGTCCTTACAATCAACTCCTTATGTTGGAAATGAATGGCAATATTTGTTTCATGTCGATATTGAATATAACAATATAGAAACTTACAAAAAGGCAATTCTTGAAGTTCAAAAGGCAACATTTAATTTTAAAATTTTAGGCGAATATTCAAAAGGGATTTAATTTTTATGTTTTATTACTTTAATACTTTTAGATTAAAAACACTGAAATGCAATTTCTGTTTGAATCTTGATATATATATATATCAAATTTAAAATTAAAGGTATTTTAAAAAATCTTAAAAATTCTACAATATAGCCAAGAATGAACTATCAATCTGAATTTTTGTAAATTAAACCTCAATCTCTATAAAATAAGCATCATCGGCTCGAATAGCGAGTGTATAATCCAATAATTGTATGGCAATAGGCGAACCTCTAAAACCGATATGAAGTACTTTTATAGAATTTCCTGGCACGCAACCCATCTCTAACAACTTCATATTAAATCCAGTTTTCAGTTCTTTAATAACAGCTTTTTCGCCAATTTTCAAATCTTTTAAAGTCATTTAAAAAAAATGTTTAGTAAAATAATTAGATTTATTTTGTCAATGATTTAATATACATTTGAGCATAAATTCCATTTTTTGAGCAAAGTTCATCATGTGTGCCTTGTTCGGCAATCTCGCCATTATCTAACACTATTATTTGATCAGCTAATTTTGCCGAAGAAATTCTATGTGAAATAATAATAGTAGTTTTATTTTGCATTATTCCTTGAAGGTTTTGCAAAATAGTATTTTCAGTTTGGGTATCAACTGCCGATAAACAATCATCCAAGATTAAAATTTTAGGATTTTTTATAATAGCCCTTGCAATAGATAATCTTTGTTTCTGACCACCAGAAATTGAAATACCTCTTTCTCCCAAAATAGTTTGATAACCATCTTTAAAATCAATAATATTTTGATGCAAATCTGCATTTTTTGAAGCATTTTCGATTTCAATATCATTAAAATTTGAACCAAAAGAAATGTTATTTTTTATGGTATCAGAAAATAAAAATACATCTTGAGGAACATAACCAATTTGTTTTCTTAAAGAAGTAATATCGTAAGATTTAATATTTTCGTTATCAATTAAAATTTCTCCATTATTTGGGTCATATAATCGGCACATCAAATTAGCGATTGTGCTTTTCCCAGAACCTGTATGACCCAAAATTGATACTGAAGTATTTTTATTTACCTCAAAACTTACATTTTTAAGTGCCTTTGTGTTTGATTCGGGGTAAGTTAATGAAATATTTTTAAATGAAATTGAACCTGATATTTCATTTTTATAATTGTGTGTAGAAATTAAATCGGTTTTAGTTTCCAAAAATTCATTGATTCTTTTTTGAGAAGCTTCCGCTCGTTGTATGATGCTCGAAACCCAACCCAAAGAAGTAAAAGGCCAAGTTAGCATGGAAATATACATAATAAATTCTATGATATTTCCTGCAGTTATATTGCCGTTTATTACTTCATGTCCGCCTATAAAAACAACAATAATAATGCTTAATCCTACTAAAGCCATAACAGATGGCGAAAAAATGGAATTTACTTTTAATAAGTTCAAGTTTTTTTCAAAATATTCATCAGCCGCATAAGAAAATCTTTTTTCAGAGTCTTTTTCTCTCGAATAAGCTTTTATTACTCGTATTCCAGAAAAAGCTTCTTGCACAAAAGTTGATATTTTGGAAAGACTTTTTTGAATTTCGCTTGATTTTTTTTCTATCAAAGCATTTACGTAATAAATAGTAATTGATAAAATTGGCAACGGAAACAAAGCCCAAAGTGTAAGTTTTGGATGAATTGAAAACATAAAACTAATGCAAATAATAGTCATCGTAATCATATTTAACCCATACATAATTGCTGGACCAAAATACATTCTTACTTTCCCTACATCTTCAGAAATACGAGCCATTAAATCGCCAGTGTTATTTTTTTTGTAAAAACTTAAAGGCAAAGTTTGATAATGAGCATAAATTTGGTTTTTTTGATCGTATTCAATATGTCTAGACATAACAATAATCGTCTGACGCATCAAAAACATAAAAATTCCTCTTATAATTGCCATACAAACAATTAATAATCCGTAATAAACCACACTTTTTGTGAATAATGTATTAAAAACCGTTTCGGTTTTTGATTTTTCAAAAAATGGATATAAACTTACCGTTTCTGCTACAATATCTATCGTATTTCTTACGGCTTGAGCAGGAATTACGGCAAAAATATTTGCTAATGTTACAAAAATAATTCCACCCAAAAGGTGGAATTTATATTTGAATAAATAAATATGGGTTGAACTTAATGCTTTCAATTTTTAAGAATTGTTGTAAAATATACGCACACCATATACTTAGTGTGAAATAATAAATTTATTGTTGATTTAAAAAAAGCTAGTTTTCGTAACCAAATTTCTTTAATTGATTTAAGTTAGAACGCCAATCTTTAATCACTCGGACATGAGTTTCTAAAAATACTTTTTTTCCAAAAAACTCTTCCATCGAAATTCGAGCTTCGATACCCACTTTTTTAAGCATTGCTCCTTTTGGTCCGATCAAAATTCCTTTTTGGCTATCACGCTCCACAATTATTTCTGCCATAACCACGTTCATATCTGGTTTTTCTTTAAATCCAGAAATAACAACTTCGCAACTATAAGGTATCTCTTGCCTATAATTTAAAAGAATTTTTTCTCTGATTATTTCAGATGCAAAAAATCTTTCAGGACGGTCGGTCAAATCTTCTTTATCGTAATAAGCAGGATGGATAGGAATGAATTTTAAAATATTACCCAATAATTCTAAAGTGTTTTTACATTTTAGAGCCGAAATTTCCATAACGCTAAAAGGGAAATCGAAAGTTTCGTACCAATTTCTTACTTTTTCAATTTGTTCGCCTTTGGCTTCGTCTATTTTATTGGTTACAAAAATCGTAGGTATTCTCGATTTTTTGATGCGTTCTATTGTTTCTGGTTCTATGAATTCATCCATTGGGTCTGTTAGGCAAACGATAACATCGGCATCTTCGAGCGAATAACTAACCGATTTCATCATAGATTTTTGCATTTCATAATGAGGTTTAATTATTCCTGGCGTGTCTGAAAACACAATTTGAAAATCTTCAGCATTCAAAATTCCGAAAATTCTGTGCCTTGTGGTTTGAGCTTTTGGCGTTACAATAGAAAGTTTTTCGCCCACCAAAGCGTTCATGAGTGTTGATTTACCTGCATTGGGCTTTCCTATGATGGTTACGAAGCCAGATTTGTGAGTTGTTATATCCAATTATAAAATTATTTTCACAAAAATAGTAAAAATTTAAAACAATGTATTATATTTGCACTCCAATCTATCGCGGGGTGGAGCAGTTGGTAGCTCGTTGGGCTCATAACCCAAAGGTCATAGGTTCGAGTCCTGTCTCCGCTACATAAAGTTAGTTAAATCTAGCCTCAAAAAAGTATCAAATTTGTCTTTAATGGCATAATTGATACTTTTTTTTAAAAAAAAATCTTATAATCTCATTGAGTACTTCTGTTATAAAATTAACTAAAATAAATAAAACAGAAAATAAACAATAATAAATTTCAACACAATTTATTACGAATAATCATCACTCAAATTTCAAAAATATTTACATAAGTGTAAATAAATTTACTTTTATAACCTTTTTAAATCTAGCAAAGGTTTGTGAAAGCATTTAAAGACTGTTTGGAATTCGCTTTATAAACTCTGCAATTTTATTTGGTAAAATTTGATTTATACAAGCACATTCTGTAGAATTATTACATTCAAAGCATATTTTATCTGTAAAAAATATTTTTGTATTTTTTCCTTGAGCCGCCCATCGGTTTGGATGCATATTTTGAGCCGAAGCATAAATGCCAATCGCATGAATTTCGC
Source organism: Cytophagales bacterium (assembly GCA_004294265.1). GTDB lineage: Bacteria > Bacteroidota > Bacteroidia > Cytophagales > UBA9547 > REAG01. Next base: position 6,877 of record REAG01000150.1, read on the forward strand.
AGGCAGCTGCAATATGCAACGGACCCGTGCTACAAGCCAAAAGCACATCAGATTGTTGAATAAATGCAACAAATTCGTTTAGCGTAAATTTGCCACACATATTTATAACGTGCTCATAATCAAATATTTGACTACACTCGTTTTGTATTTTTTGATACTCAAGCTCTGTTCCAGTTATATAAATCTCAAATTTATCTTTTGGTAATAATTTAATTAAATCATGAAAATAACTCAACTTCCATTCTCTAGCACTTCCTTTTGATTTAGGGTGGAAAATTATTTTAATTTTTTCTGAATTATTATTTCTTTTTTTTACTTTAAAGCCGTAATAATTCTGAATATCTTTTAACTCAATTTTTTCGACATCCTTAATTAATGGTTTTAAAAGTTTTAAATTCAAAATTGATTCGTGTAAAAGTGATTTTTTTCTGCTAAACGAAACTTGAATATTGCAATATAACCAATGAAACCATCTATGCGAAGTACCAATTCTATATTTTATTTTTGATTTTTGGGCTAGTTTTGCTATTTCTACATCTGGCGAAACATGAAAAATCACAGCTGCATTTAAGTCTTTTAAGTTTAAAATATTACTTAATAAATCTTCTTTTTTTATTACTAAATCTACATGTTCTGAAAGTAATAAAACTGGATAAGTATAATTATTTCCTATAAAAATAACGCTAGAATTAGGGTAGTGTTTTTTAAGAATTCCTGCCATAGGAATTGTCAAAACTACATCTCCAATGCTATCGGTTCTGGAAATAATAAAAGTTGGTGTTTTTTCTAGGTTTATTTCCATATTTGTAAACCCTTAAAGGTTAAAAAAGACTTTAGATTAAAAAATATTTTGAAAAAAATGTACAAAATTAGAGCTTTTTTATTTCGTCTTTAGTCAAACCCGTATATTTAATTATTTTTTCAACTGGTTCATTTTCCAACTTCATAAACCTTGCCATTTCTATTTTTCTTTCTAATTTCCCTTCTTGCTTTCCTTCATCAAAAGCTGTGTCAATTACACCTTTCAAATCTCTATATGTTTTCAAACTATTTTCATAGATTGCTAATTCCGATTGTCCAAATTTTGCAATTTCGGCTTTCGCAAATGCTTGTTTGAAAACTTCATCTGAAAATATTGTTGGAATTGTTTGAAAGTCTTCCAAGTGTTTTATGAAATAAAGCCACTTATCCAAACGGGTTGTAAGTTCATTTTCAAATTGATTGAAATTTGGCATTTCCAAATAAATGTATGTCAATTTTTCGTAAAATGTCTTGCCGTTCTGATTTTTTAGTTTTATGGTATGAACTACTTCATTTTTCTTTAGCTCTTTTTCATAGTCGTCAAAGGTAAAGTCTAAAATTCCTATACAATAAACAGCTTTTAAATTATAATTCCATTCTCCTTTTTCAGCTTGTTCTCTAATTGGAAATGTAGAATAATAAACTGTTCTTTCTTTAAAATAATTTTGTTTCGCTTTCTGAAGCTCAACTATAAATTTTTCGCCTTTATCATTTTCACAATATATATCGTAAATTGCTTTTCTATCAAGGTCAGTTTGTCCTAGTTGTTCATTATTTTTAAATGTTAAATCAATGATTTTATCATTTTTTGGCAATAAAGCATTTAAGAAGTCAATAAGTAATGGTTTACTTGCTTCTTCTCCAAAGATTTTTTTAAATCCAAAATCTGTAAATGGGTTTAAATATTTTGCTTTCATTGCCTAAAAATTCTTATATTGAATTTATAAATATTTAGAATTAAATTTCCATAAAATTCCTTTCTTATTTTCCCATTGGGGGAATAAGAAAGGAATTTGTAATGATTTATTAGAATTTATACAACTTGCTTTAAAGTAACTAATTTACAAATACTTATTGAGTTTTACCAAATTTAAGTCGTATGTATTACACCAAACTAATAACTACTTATAATCTCCCAAAGTTTCCTCTAATTGAGCTAAAGCTAAGTCTTTTTGTTCATCATTTGGGGCATTTCCGTGCCATTTATGCGTATGCATCATAAAATCAACACCCATTCCCATTTCAGTTTTCATCATTATCGCAGTAGGTTTTCCTGTTCCTTTTTGCTTTTGAGCTTCTAAAATTGTTTTTGCTAAATCTTCAAAATCATTACCATCGCAAGTCAAAACATTCCAACCAAAGGCATCATATTTTTTTCCTAAATCTAACAAAGAAAGAACTTTATTGGTGCTTCCATCAATTTGTTGTCCGTTTACATCCACAAAAGCAATTAAATTATCAACTTTATTATGTGGAGCAAACATGGCAGCTTCCCAAACTTGTCCTTCTTGTTGCTCGCCATCGCCCATGAGACAATACACAAAACGGTCATCGTTGTTTAATTTTTTCGCTAAAGCAGTTCCAATAGCTACCGATAAACCTTGCCCAAGCGAACCAGAAGCCATTCTGATACCCTCTAAATGTTCGTGTGGCGTTGGATGACCTTGTAATCTTGAATTTATTTTACGATGCGAACCCAATTCATTGATTGAAAAATAACCATATCTAGCTAAAGTGCTGTAAAAAACTGCAGAAATATGACCGTTTGAAAGATAAAAAATATCCTCACCGGCACCATCCATGTTGAAATATTTGTTATGTTTCATTATTTTGAAATATAATAAAACAAATAAATCTGCACAACCTAAAGCACCTCCTGGGTGTCCGCCTTTGGCTCCATGCACCATCCTAATAATATCTCTTCTTACTTGAGACGCTACTTTTTTTAATTCTAATGTTGTCATTTTTGAAAATGATTTTTTTAAAAATTTTTACTTTTATAAATAATGATTAATCTGTTACTGTTAGAATATTTCTTACATCTTCATCATCTTCCTCTTTTTTATTTCCGAGGTCGATTTCATCAAATTTATTTCTAAATCGAAATTCAACAACGCCCAAAGCCGTATTTTTTTCTAATTTTATCCAAGTTTTATATTTCAAAAACCAATGAAAGCGTTTAGATAAAATACCACTTGTGTAGTAAGAATAAACAAAAGGATGCAACTCAATTGTTAAATCTTTTTCGTTTTGTTTAGTAATTAAATGTTCTAATTTATTTTCGATTTCATCTGTTACCAAAACACTAGCCGTAATTTTTCCAGTTCCGTTGCAAGTTGGACAAACTTCGGAGGTAGAAATGTTTAATTGCGGACGAACTCTTTGGCGTGTAATTTGCATGATTCCGAACTTTGAAAGTGGCAAAATGGTGTATTTTGCTCTATCGCCTTCCATTTCGGCTTTCATACGATTGAACAATACATTTCTGTTTTCTTGATCTTTCATGTCGATAAAATCAATTACGATTATACCGCCCAAATCACGTAATCTTACTTGTCGAGCTACTTCTTTTGCCGATTCAAGATTAACATTTAAAGCTGTTTTCTCTTGATCTGATTCTTGATTGGATTTATTTCCTGAGTTTACGTCCACCACGTGCATGGCTTCTGTATGTTCTATAATTAAATATCCACCGCCTGGCAAACTTACTGTTCGTCCAAATAAAGCTTTCAACTGACGTTCAATACCCGTTTGTTCAAACATTTTTTCCTTTCCAGAAAATAATTTTACAATTTTTTCTTTTTCAGGAGCAATTGATTTTATATAAGTTTTGGTTTCATCATAAAAAACTTTGTCATCAATCGTAATAGAATCAAAACTTTCGTTGAGCATATCCCGAAGAATAGAGGCAGTTCTGTCCATTTCACTAATGATTACATCTTTAGGTTTGGCAGTTCGAAGTTTTGAAAAACCGTCTTCCCATTTTTTTACCAAATTTTTCAAATCTCGGTCTAATTCAGCTACTTCTTTGCCTTCGGCAACGGTGCGAATGATAACGCTAAAATTTTCAAGTTTGATAGAAGTAATCAAGCGTTGCAAACGCTGACGCTCTTCTCGAGAAGATATTTTTTTGGAAACATTAACCGAATCCGAAAAAGGTACAAGTACTAAATATCTGCCAGCAATAGAAATTTCGCACGACAATCGTGGACCTTTAGTAGAAATAGGTTCTTTTACAACTTGAACCAATATTTGCTGTCCTTTAGTAAGAACTTTATCTATTTTTCCGCCTTTATCTATCTCAGGTTCTATCTTGAAACCTGTTAATTTATGGGTTTGATGTTGTTTTGACTGAACATTTTTGGTATAGGTGTTCAGCGTCTTGATATTAGGACCCAAATCATGGTAATGGAGAAACGCATCTTTTTCATAGCCAATATCAACAAAAGCAGCGTTCAAACCTGGAACTACCTTTGTTACTGTGCCTAAATATATATCGCCTACGTTGAATTTATCGCCACTTCCTTCGAGGTGATATTCAACTAAGCGTTTTTCTTGCAATAATGCTATTCTGTTACCATCTTGAGTACTATTAATAAATAACTCGTTATTCATTGTAGTAAATGGTTTGAGATTAAAGTAATAAAAATTTAGATACGATAAAACATATCTAAACAAATAACAAAACCATCATTAAAATATAAATTCTAATGATGGTGTAAATAAATCAAATTTAGGGAACTCCTAAAACCCCCAATATTGTTTTTAAAAACCCCACACAAACCAATTTGTGCTACGAAACCGCAGAATCCAAGTGGGAGGGCTTCAACGGAATTGAGGTTTTTAGGAGTTCCCATAAGAAAAAATTATTTTTTCTTATGACGATTTTTTCTCAAACGTTTTTTTCTTTTATGTGTTGAAATTTTGTGTCTTTTTCTTTTTTTACCGCAAGGCATAATGTTAAGATTTTAGAAATGAATAAATAATTAAATATATAACTAATCAATAGTAGATAATGTGTTTTTGGCATCAGCCATCAAATTTAAATCAGAAGAGTGTTCAGAAATATCTTTCAATAATTCTTTAGCATCTTGTTTTTTGCCAGTTTCAATCAGAGAAAGTGCCAAATAATATTTAGCATTCCAATTATTGTTATCGGTTTCAACCAATGTTTTAAATCGATTTACAGCTTTGTCGTATTGCCCAGATTGCATAGCTAAAAGACCTAAATTGGTTTGAGCTTGCACATTTTGAGGTTCTACAACCAAGATTTTTCTTAATTCCATAATGGCTTCCATAGGAGTATTACTTACCACATAAGTCATTGCCATATTGTTACGAATGGTCAAATTTAATGAATCTGACTTTAAATAACTCTGATAAAATTCTCTTGCTTTTTCGGCAAAAGGATTTGCTTTTGAAGGATCTGAAATGGAAGAATATATCGTAAAATAGATATTCCCTGCCGTTTTCAAACACATATAATCACCACGATGAGAAAGAACTAATTTATCAGCATAAGAGGCTGCACTGTCAAAAAGAGCCAGTGAAACGAACTTTTTCGCTAAAGAATCTGCAAAATTAGCATATTTTTTAATATCTTTAGAATTATTATATAATTTTCTTAATTCCGTGATTTCTTTAAGGTCTTTTTCTGATATTTTTTTGTTGTTCAAAATCGCTTTTTGTGGCAATTCGGCTTGATTTGACCCTAATTTTTCTTTATCTGTTTTGTTTATAATTGCTTTTGGAAGATTATATAGTGCTATTACTAACACTAAACCTGCTGCAATTGCAATTATTTGACTTTTTTGCATTTTTGTTTTTTTTACAAAATTAAAGGTTAAATTCAATAAATACTTAAAAATATTTTTTTGATTATTTTTTTAAAAGATTTTAATTTCTTTTTGTTGATGCAAAACTCAGCTTACTAATGATTTTTTTTCATCTAAAACTGAAGAAATAATTAATAAGACTTACTTTAAATAACAAAATCATGATTAAAATTCTGTACCACTTCTATAAAATATTTAACTTTATCTGCATCAATATCTGGATATAAGCCGTGACCAAGATTAGCAATATATCTATTAGAGCCAAAGCTATTTAACATTTTTTCGGCTTCTTTTTTTATTATTTCTTTGGATGCATACAAATTACAGGGGTCAAAATTACCTTGCAAAGTTTTGTTAGGTATTAATTTACGTGATTCTGCAATATCCATGCACCAATCCAAACCAACCACTTGGCAATTTAGTTTTGCCATTTCTGCTCTTGCAAAATAGGCATCTTTTGCAAAAACTGTAATAGGAACTTCTGTAATAGAATCACAAATTTGAGTAATATATTTTAATGAAAACTCAAAATATTGCTGAGGGGGCAAAATACCTGCCCACGAATCAAAAATTTGAACCATATCGGCTCCAGCCTTGATTTGAGCTTTCAAATATAAAATAGTAGATTGTGTAATTTTATCTAATAAAATATGTGAATATTCAGGATTACAATAGAGCCATTTTCGAGCATTACTAAATGTTTTTGAGCCTGAACCTTCAGTCATATAAGCAAAAATTGTCCAAGGTGCTCCTGCAAATCCTATCAAAGGTATTTCGTAATTTATTTCATTTTTTGTTAATGAAATAGCCTTGGTTACATAACTTAAAGTTTCTTCTGGATTAGCAATTTTAAGTTTTTCAATATCTGCTAAAGTTTCGATTTTTTTTGGAAAATATGGTCCCTTTTTTTCCACCATTTCGTAGTTTAAACCCATAGCTTCCGGGATAACTAAAATATCTGAAAAAATAATTGCTGCATCTACACCTAGTGCCTTTATAGGTTGTAAAGTAGCTTCTACAACCGCTTCTGGTGTTTTTATATAGGTTTTGAAGTCAGGAAATTTCTCTCTTAATGCCCTATATTCTGGCAAGATTCTTCCTGCCTGACGCATCAACCAAATTGGTGTTCTTTCAACTTTTAAGCCTTTGGCTGCTCTTAAAATTAAATCATTTTTTATTTTATTCATGGCTTTATTAAGCTACAAATATAATTAATAATCAAAAAAAAACACTATTATAAGATCTAACAATTCTAACAAGATTAGAAATTAATATAAAATTTCAAGTACAATAAAATATTTTCCTAATTAAAACCTTAAATATGCTTAAAACTTGGTAGTTTTAATTTAATTTCTAAAAATAAATTGATAAAATAAAATAGTCCACTTAAATATTTCAAAAAATGCTCCACCCCCAACCCAATTTCTGCAACGAAACAGTAGAGTCCAGAAGGAAGGGAACGTCTTAATTTTATGAAATATTACTAATGTATTGATTAATTAAGGTTAAAATAGATACATGGGCTGTTCTATAATTATAATTTATTTTAACACAACTGGCATAAGCGTCCGCATGTGCCTACAACTATAAAGTGTCCCGCTTTAATAAACATTAAACATAAAGTTCACGCAATGGCTCTAAGTATTAGCAAATGAATTGTAGTTTCCAACTGCATTATAAAATTGTCTGAACAATGATTAAAAAAATCCAAAAAAACCCCGAAGGTGGCTTTCGCTTACGCAAGAATTTGATGCAGATGCTAGACATTCCAAGTTTTTAAAACTTGGAATGTCTATTTTGTGTAGAAATACGTGAAATTTAATTGAGTTTTATTATTTAACCCAAATTACATAATAGGAAAAATATGCAATTTTGACAACTTTTTCTCTCTCCATTGGAGAGGGTTAGAGTAAGTTAAGTAAAAAATAATCTAATTTAATTTAGGTTTAATTCTTTAGGGAACCTCTAAAAACTCCAATATTATTTTAAAAATCCCCACCCAAACCAATTTCTGCTACGAAACCGCAGAATCGAAGTGGGAGGGCTTCAACGGAATTGAGGTTTTTAGGAGTTCACTTTATTACAAAATTAGTATGAATTATTATATCTCTACCCAAAATAACGAAGAACCCATTTTATTTTTCAATAATACAAGTTTTAATTTTTAAAATTTAGCTTGTTTTTATATTTTTGTAAAATAAATACACATCCAAAATAATTTTAATCGTTGGAAAAAATCACAATTAACAGTAGCCACAAAAAAAGAATTGCCGATACTTTTACGCCCGTTTCGGTTTATCTTTCTTTGAGAGAGAAATTTTCTAATACAGTTTTGCTCGAAAGTTCAGATTATCATGGCAATGAGGATAGTTTTTCTTTTATATGTTGCAATCCTTCGGTTGGTTTTTGGGTACAAGATGGCGTTGCTCATTTTCGCTATCCTGGCGAACCAACTCGATTAGTTACGATTGAGAACACACAAACTTTGCCTGAAGCCATTCAAGAGTATTGCCAAAAATTTGTAGTACAAAAAAATAATTTTTCTTTTATCAACAACGGACTTTTTGGATATACCAGTTATGATGCTGTTCGATATTTTGAAGATGTAAAAATTGATATTTCACGCAATGAAGTTACAATTCCTGACATGCAATATTATGTATATGAATTTGTGATTGCCATTAATCATTTTAATAATGAGCTTTTTATTTTCAAACATTCAGTCGAAAATTACAGATATGCCGAAGATTTAAATATTGATTTTATAGAAAGTTTAATTTATAACCGCAATTCGCCTCATTTTCCTTTTTCAAGAATGGGCGAAGAAAAGTCAAACTACACAGACGAACAGTTTTTAGAAATATTAAAAAAAGGAAAAGAGCATTGTTTTCGAGGCGATGTGTTTCAAATTGTGCTTTCACGCAGGTTTACGCAACAATTTAACGGTGATGACTTTACTTTATATCGTGCTTTACGCTCGGTAAATCCTTCGCCTTATTTATTTTATTTTGATTTTGGAACTTTCAAAATTTTCGGTTCATCGCCAGAAGCACAGCTTGTAATTAATGGAAATAAATCGACTATTTATCCGATTGCAGGCACTTTCAAACGCAGCGGAAACGATGAGGAAGACGTAAAAATTGCTGATAAATTACGAAAAGACCCTAAAGAAACCTCCGAACATGTGATGTTAGTGGATTTGGCTCGCAACGATTTGAGCCGAAATGGCGATAAAGTATATGTAGAAACTTACATGGAAACACAGTTTTATTCGCATGTTATTCATTTGGTTTCAAAAGTTTCGGGCGAAATTGCTGCCGAAACAAACCGATTTAAAATTGTGGCAGATACTTTCCCGGCAGGCACACTTTCAGGTGCTCCCAAACACAATGCCATGACTTTAATTGAAAAATACGAAAACATAAACCGCTCTTTTTATGCAGGTTGCATTGGATTTATGGATTTTAAAGGCAATTTTAACCAAGCCATTATGATTCGTACGTTTTTAAGTCAAAATAATACTTTATATTTTCAAGCGGGTGCTGGTGTTGTGGCTGATTCTAAAGATGAAAACGAACTTCAGGAGGTTCATAACAAATTGGCAGCTTTGAAAAAAGCAATGAAAATGGCTGAAGAAATTTAATAAATAAGTAGTGCAAATATTTGATGATAACCATTTGTTATTTCACTCTTAATTGTTAAGGGTGAGGTTTATCATAACCTTTCTAATGCATAATTTGGGTTAAATCATTTTATTTTTTTAGTAATATTTGCTATTTTTAATACAATTTAGGTTGTTTTTAATTTTAATTACGCATGAATAGTTTTAGAACAGAAATTCAACCTGCAACTTTTAAAGAAAAAATAAGTTATAAAGATACTTTTTTTTGTATTGGCTCTTGTTTTGCACAAAACATACATCAAAAACTACAAGAATATTCTTTTAATTCTATCGAAAGTCCGTTAGGAATAGCATATAATCCAATTTCAATTTTTGAAAATATTATCAAAACAGAAACGCCAATTATAATCAAAAAAAATAATATTTATTACTCTTATGGCACGCATAGTCAAATATTTGCTAATTCAGAAAATGAAATTTTAGAAAAACTAAAAAAGTATGAATATGAAATTTTAGAACATATAAAAAATACAAATTGGCTCATAATAACGCTCGGAACCGCAATGGTTTACAGGTTAAAAAAAGAAGACAAAATTGTTAGTAATTGCCATAAAATGCCATCAGAATTATTTGATAAATTTTTACTTTCAAATGCAGAAATCACTGAAAAATTTGAAAAATTTTATCATAAATTACTTAATATTCAGCCGAATATAAAAATAATATTGACAGTTAGTCCAGTTCGACATTTAAAAGAAACGCTTGAAATAAATTCGGTAAGTAAATCTATTTTAAGACTTTTTTGCCATGAAACGTCTTTAAAATTCAGTAATATTTATTATTTTCCTGCTTATGAAATAGTTCAAGATGATTTGCGAGACTATAGATTTTACGAAGCTGATATGTTGCATCCTTCTGCTCAAGCAATTGAGTATGTTTGGCAAAAATTCTTACAATCTGGCATGGATATAGAAACTATTAAAAATGCAGAATTATGTTTTTCGGTTCATAAAGATTTACAGCACCGTCCGTTTCAGCCCAAAAGTTTTGAATATTTACAATTTTTGAAAACATTAAAAATAAAAGCTCAGAAATGTGAAAATTTTACTAATATGAACGAAAAACTAAAATTTATAAATGAAAATATTAAAAAATTAGAAATTCATCTGCAAACCTAACGTATATTTGCTTTACAAATGCAAAAGCCAAGTACAGCCGTAGTTATTCTTAATTGGAATGGGAAACATTTTTTAGAGAAATTTTTACCAAATGTGGTTAAATTTTCTCAAGAAGCCACTATTTATGTGGCTGACAACGCCTCAGATGATGATTCAGTTGCTTTCGTAGAAGAGAATTTTAAAATCATAAAAGTAATAAAAAACAAAGAAAACGGTGGTTTTTGCAAAGGCTATAACCAAGCTTTAGCTCAAATAAAAGCTGATTATTTTATTTTGTTGAATAGTGATGTGGAAGTTACATTTAATTGGATTTCTCCAATTATAGAACGGATGCAATCAGATAAGAATATAGCTATTTGTCAGCCAAAAATATTAAATTATTACCAAAAAGATGCTTTTGAATATGCTGGTGCTAGTGGCGGATTTTTAGATAATCTAGGCTATCCGTATTGCAGAGGTCGAATTTTTGATACTTTAGAACTCGACACAAATCAATATGATTCTTTTAAACAAGTGGCGTGGGCAACGGGAGCTTGTATGTTCATCAAATCAAATATTTATTACGAAATGAATGGTTTGGATGAAGATTTTTTTGCTCACATGGAAGAAATAGATTTGTGTTGGCGGGTTCAACACTTTGGTTATATAGTGATGGTTTGCCCTGAAAGTCATGTTTTTCATGTTGGAGGCGGTACTTTGCCTAAAAATAGTGCTTTAAAAACCTACCTCAATTTTAGAAATGGTTTATTTTTATTGCATAAAAATTTACCTCAAAAATATTTTTTTATTTTGATATTTTTAAGACTTTGCACTGACGGAATTGCAGGTTTGAAGTTTGCTTGTCAAGGTTATTTTAAAGATACTTTAGCTATTATAAAAGCTCATTTTAGCTATTATTATCATATAAAAAAATTAAATAAAAAAAGAAATTTAATTAATAATAAAGTAAATATATTACAATCAAAAAGTATTATATTTGATTATTTTGTTTTAAACAAAAAGAAATTTACAGCTTAAAAAAATGCTAGAAAAAAAAGAAGTAGGTTCTATTTTTGATAAAGAAATTCTTAAAAAAGTTTATGTTTTTGTAATTCCATATCAAAAAACTTTTTATTTAATTGTATTTCTTACAATTATGGCAGGAATTATTGCTCCTATTCGTCCATATCTGATTAAATATACAACAGATAATCATATTTTGAAAGGAGATTTTAACGGATTATTAATAGTTTCTTGTTTATTGGTATTCTTACTTTTTTTTGTTGCAATTTTAGAATATTTTAATTCTTATTTATCAGGTTGGCTTGGGCAAAATATTATTAGAGATGTGCGGCAAAAATTATATGCTCATTTGCTTAAACATAAATTAAGTTTTTATGATAAAACCCCTGTTGGAAGGCTCATAACTCGTTCTATTTCTGATATTGAAACCATTTCAGATGTATTTACAGAAGGTTTGGCAGATATTGCAGGTTCGGTTTTGCAACTGGTTTTTATCATGTCAATAATGTTTTATTTAAATTGGAAACTTACTTTAGTTAGTCTTTCTGTTATTCCAGTTTTGTTATTTTGTACGTATATTTTTAAAGAAAAAGTAAAGTCTTCTTTTAATGATGTGCGAACGGCAATTTCTAATTTGAATACTTTTGTGCAAGAGCATATTACAGGCATGAATATTGTTCAAATTTTTTCGGCAGAAAAAAACGAATACGATAAATTTACTAAAATAAACAAAGAACATAGGCACGCCAATATGCGTTCGGTTTTGTATTATTCTGTATATTTTCCTATTGCTGAGGTTCTGAGTGCGATTGGAATTGGGATTTTGGTTTGGTACGGAGGCAAAGGCGTTTTGGAAGGAGCGGTTACTTTTGGTGATATTTTGGCTTTTGTAATGTATATTCAAATGTTTTTTAGACCTATACGTGAGATTGCCGATAAATTTAATTCGCTCCAAATGGGAATTGTAGGTTCTTCGAGGGTTATAAAAATATTGGAAGATGATACTTTTATCCAAAAAAATGGCGACTTTTTGGCTAGTAAAATGAACGGAAATATACGTTTTGAAAATGTCTGGTTTGCTTATAATGAAGGCGAATATGTGCTTAAAAACATAAATTTTGAAGTAAAATCAGGCGAAACTATTGCTTTTGTAGGAGCAACTGGGGCAGGAAAATCTTCAATTATAAATTTATTAAACCGATTTTATGAAATAGAAAAAGGAACAATTTTTATTGATGATACTGCTATCGAAAATTATGATTTATCGAATTTGCGCTCCAATATTGGAATGGTTATGCAAGATGTTTTTCTATTTTCAGATACTATTGCTAATAACATTCATCTTGGAAATATGCAAATTTCAGAAGCTCAAATTTGGGAATCTGCTATTGCTATTGGAGCTGAAAATTTTATTAAAAACTTACCAAATGGATTGCAACAAGATGTGA
>REAG01000358.1 GCA_004294265.1 Cytophagales bacterium
CTAAATATTTACAATTAAATTTTTAGAAAACCCCTTTCTTATTTCCCCAATGGGGAAAAGTTAAAAAGGAATTGTAATTATTTATTGGACTTTATATATTTTAACTTAATTCGTTAATTAATATTTCAATAGGTTATATAAACTGTATTTTCTTTTTTATGAACTTTACAGTTGCGAATTCAATTCGTTTTAAAAAAATCAAGTTTACATAAATTGTAAGTTTTATTAATTTTATAGTTAAAATCAATAAAGGTTATTTTTATAAAATTAATTTTATTTTAAGTCGCTCATAAATAATATGTAGTTTTAATTAGCTTTGCAAAAGTTATCATCAAATTCTGAAATGAATAAAATGTTTAAAAAAGCAATTATTCTGTTTTTTTTTATTTCCATCCAATTTGTGTATTCACAAAACAGCTTAGATGTGGTTCAGTTTTCAGGCTTGGTGGTTGGAGGAGATAGTTTATATGGTATTCCTGGCGTTTTGGTCTATATTCCAAAGGCAGGTCGAGGTACCAATACCAATGAATCGGGTTATTTTTCTATGCCCACTTTGGCAGGCGATACAGCAATAATTCAAGCTTTGGGTTATAAGAAAAAGAAAATTTATGTTCCAAAATCGGAACGCAAAAGTGTAACATTAATTATTGAATTACAGGAAGATACCATTTATTTGCCCATTATAGATATATTTCCTTACCCGACAGAAGAAATTTTTAAGCAGGCTTTTTTAGATTTAAAACTTGATGAGCGTGGTTATAATAGTATGCGTTATAACTTAAATGAGCAAACCTTAACTCGAATGTTGAGTGTTAGCACTATGTCATCTTCCGAAAATCAAAAATATTCTATCCGCAACCAAATGAACCCAGGTATGAACCCAAACGGGACAAATGGATTTCAAATTTTAAATCCGTTTGCTTGGTCGAGTATGGTTAAAAGCATCCGAAAAAATAAAGAAAAAATTAGAAATTCTTATAATAATGAGTAATATTTATATTAGATTTTAATTTTTACATTAAAATTTTAGCTTTTCATTTATTTAACTTTTTAAAAATATAGAAAAGCCCTTTCTTATTTCCCCAATGGGGAAAGTTTAACCCACATTGCAGCTATCTACCCAAAAAACCTTTATTTTGAGTAACTGGCTTACTTTCTTGAAAAAAATTGTGTACTACAAATTTGATAAATACT
>REAG01000289.1 GCA_004294265.1 Cytophagales bacterium
TGAAGTAGGAATTTCTTACTACGGACGCACCTACGAGGAAGGTAAAAAAATCGGATGGAAAGATGGGTTTAGAGCTATTTATTGTATAATTAAATATGGTTTTGGAAAGTAAGAAGTAGTAAACTAAACTTTTTATAACTTCATACGGCTTTTGTAATTTTAAAAAAAATAATTTACTTTAAATTAGAAATATTTTGAGTAAAAAATTAATTAAAAGTTACTAAAAACTCTTGTATGCTTAAATGGAAAATTCCTTCGTAAGTGTTTTTTCCTATATTTTTATCCATACTAATCACATATTTAGCGTAGTTATCTTTTATTTGAAGTAAATTTCCAAATTCACGGTCAAGGGTGTTTTGGTCGATAAGTAAGTAAGAAACTTGAATATATTTACGTTCTCCGCATTTTTCTGCCACAAAATCTATTTCTTTATTATGAAAAATACCTACGCTAACTTTATATTGCATGGCTTTTAAATGATTAAAAACTATATTTTCCAAAAGTTTTTGAATGTCAGTAAACCTATAACCCACAATGGCATTCCGAATTCCCAAATCTTCAAAATAATACTTTTCGCCAATTTCAAATACTCGTTTTCCTTTGATATCAAGTCGCTTAACTTTTCTGATAACAAATGCATTACAAAGCATTTCAAGATATTCAATGACACTATTTATAGAAATATTAGTTTTTTGCGATTTTAAATAGTCAGATATTTTGTTTGATGAAACCAAACTACCTATATTATTTGCGACAAAATGTATTAAATTTTCTAAAAAAACAACATTCCGTATTTGATTTCTTCTTATAACATCTTTAAACATTATTGAATTATAAATATTTTTGAGGTATTCTTCTTTCAAATAATCTTTGTCGGGCAGCTCGTTAAGACCAGGTAAAGCCCCAAATTGCAAGTATTTATTGAAATTTTCATCAGAACTTTGCGTGTTATTTATTTCTAAAAATTCATTGTAAGTAAATGGAAAAACCTCTATTTCGATATATCTACCGCTCAAAAGTGTGCTTAATTCACCAGAAAGCAAATTGGCATTGCTGCCAGAAACATAAATATCAAAGACATCTTCGGAATACAAACTTCTCAATGCTTTCTCAAAATTTTCAATATCTTGCACTTCATCAATAAAAAGACCAATTTTTTCCGCTTTTCTATTAAGTTCAATGTATTGCATCAAATCCACATAATTTTCAATGCTGGCAAACTCAAACTTTTCCTTGTCAATCAACATAATTTGAATGTTAGGTAATAAAACTTGTAATTCTTGGGCAATCGTTTTCAGCAAATGGCTTTTACCCACACGCCTTTGACCAGTAAAGACTTTTACGAGTTTTTTTCCCACAAATGGCAAAACTCTTTCTAGATATATTTTTCTTTTAATCATATTGCGTATAAAAAATAGACACACAAAAATACTACTTTTATTGTTTATAAACAATAAAAGTAGTATTTTATTGAATTTGTTAGCTAAGAATTATAAAAATTATCTTGACTTTACTTGAAACATAAATATTATGGTAGTATTATTGCAAAATATATTTAAAAAAAGAATTTAAAAGCTTTCTGTTATTTCTCTATACTAAGAAAGAAGGTTTCAAGCCATTCATTGTGTAATAAAATATGGGTTTGGGAAATAAAGTAGTATTAGAAATTATTAATAATTAGAAAAATTTATAATGAATTTCATAAAAAATCATACAAAAGAACTATTAATATTTTCAGTAATTTTCTTTACATTAAGAATAATTTCAATTATTTGCAAAGTTTATACGCACGATACGGCATGGCTAACTCAAACTTTTGATATTTCTTTGATGTATGAAGGCCTTATAAAAAATGTAATCTATGACCTATATCAAGCCCCTTTATTAAACTTATCAGTTGGTTTATATGTAAAAATATTTGGCTCACATTGGCAAAATGCGATTGCAATTTCATTTACAATATTAAGTTTTATTTTTGTTATTGAAACTTATTATATTTTAATAAAAATAGAAGTAAAAAAAAGAATAGCTTTTTATAGCGTTTTGTTGCTATTAGCTTTAAATCCTGCACTACTTTATTACGAAAGATATGTTATTTATCATACTCCAGTAGCTTTTTTGTTGATAAACGCAGTTTTGTTTTTTTATTTATTTCTCCAAAATAAAAAAACAAAGTACTTATTTATAACTTACTTAAGCCTATCAATTATTGTATGTTATCGTACTTCATTTACATTATATTGGTTTTTGGGAATCACGGCAATTTTATTTTGGCTCGAAAAAAATCCTTTGAAAAATCTAAAAGCATTTGCTTTTCCTTTAGCTTTAATTTTATCATTTTATATAAAAAACTTTATAATTTTTGGTCAGTTTACATCATTGAATATGATTGGGAATAACTTAGCATCTTTTACAAGTTATGTTTCTAAACAAACAAAAGATATGGCTATTTATGAAAAAAAAGTGAGTAAATTTTATGAAATAGGTGTTTGGAATAATGACTTAGAAAATTTTAAACCTTACTTGAAAACCAAGGAAATACCTGAAAAATTTAAAAACATTGGTGTTTTGAACTATCCAACATCGGGTACTCAAATTAGTCATCATCATTTTTACAAACACGAAATATTAAGCGAACTTTACCAAGATGGAAAATATTTAATTTTTGAAGAACCTATTTGCCTTTTAAAGTCATTTGTATGGGGAGTTTATGTTTATTTTATGCCACAAGGTGATTATGTGGCACATATTGGAAATTTGCAAAGAATATATTGGTGGAATAGAATATATAATATTTTCATTACAGGTCAGTTAGACCCTTATAGAAAAGATGAAAGTGCTTTTATTCCTATGTATAACTCTCCAAATGGAGAAGTAACAATAAAAGAAATGTTTACTTCTATGAATTTTGGTAAAATTTCTTGGTTTGCATTTCTAAGTCATATTTTAATTATTATATTTTTTATTAATTTTGTAACAAAATTAATAAAACAAAAACTAATACTTTCAGACTGCGATAAAACACTATTTTTGGTTTTCATCTTTTGGGCTTATTCAGCTGCTTTATATTTAATTTTAGGTAGTTTTGAAAATAACAGACTCAGATTTGAATTAATTGCTTTGGAAGTTGTTTTGGTTGGTTTATCAATTAATAATTTTAAAAATAAAATTCTATGGCGGTAATTTTTTTTTTCAGTCAGCTATTTTTCATGTTTGTAATTTTTAATAAAAAAAACAATTTAAGAATTTCAATTATCTACTCTTGGATATCAGTACTAACAGTTTCTTATGTTTTAACTGAATTATTTAGTTTATTTGATTTGATTAGTTTTTATCCTATTATATCATTTTATATTTTATTAAACTGTATTTTAACTTATTACATTTATTTTCATAAAATTAGAATTAATTTTAACCTTACAAAATTTAATAACGTACCAAAAATCGAAAAAACACAAATTATAGTCATTTCGATTATTATTTTTATTCTTTTATTTATTGCCATATATTCTTCCCCAAATAATTGGGATTCAATGACCTATCATTTAGGTAGAATTGCTCATTGGCAACAAAATCAAAATATTGAACACTATCCAACGCATATTTCAAGGCAACTTTTTAATCCGCCACTAACTGAATATTTGCAAATGCAATTGATTATTCTTACAAATAATTCGGATTATTTTGTAAATTGTGTTCAGCTATTTTCTTTAGTTTGTTGTTTATTAACTCTTAGTTTAATAATTAAAGAATTAGGATATACTATTTATTTTCAGCTACAAACTTGCTTGATTTGTTTGACTATTCCGATGGTTATTTTGCAAGCTACCAACACAAAGAGTGAACTTACAGTTTCTTTTTTTGTAATATTTTCTTTATATTTTTTAATCAAAACATACAAAGAAGATAAAATTATAAATGCCATTATTTTGGGTTTAATCGCAGGATTAGCATTTATAACCAAATCAACTTCGTATGTATATATTATTCCTTTGTTTGGTTTATTTTATTTTATTATGTTATTTAAAAATCTAAAAAAAACAATATTATTTGGCTTGATAGTAATATTTATTTCAATATCCATAGCCTCCCCAATATATTTGAGAAACTATAATTCTTACGGACATCCTTTAGGAGCATCTGAAGAAGAGAGAAAGACTTATACAAATAGTGAATTTTCTTCAAAAGCTTTAATTTCTAATATAACTAAAAATATTTATATTCATGTATCTAATGTAAATCTTTGGGGAGATAGATTATATTTTGGCAAACAAGCAGCGTTTTTTAAACAAATAGTTGTTAGTGTTCATAATAAAATCAACTATGAATTAATAAACCCAGCAACAACTTATGCAAATGCAAATGTTGAAACCGAATTAAACTTAGAAAATGATGAAGATTATGCAGGCAATTTTTTGCATTTTATTTTAATTGTAATTACTATAATAAGTATAATTATATTATTTTTGAAAACTAAAATTCAAAAGATAGAAATGCTTATTTTAATTTCATTTATAGCAATTTTTACGTTTTTTTGTTTTTATCTTAAATGGCAACCTTGGCACAGTAGATTACACACCATAATTTTTGTGTTTTCATCAATATTAATTACTATTTTTTTAATTAATATTAATATAAATTTAAGTAGGTTTATTATCATTATTTTGACAATTGGATCCTTTAATAGTTTATTTTTTAACTACACAAGACCATTGATTAGTAATAAAAAAGCTACAATTTTTGAATTAACGAGAGATGAAAATATGTTCAGAAAAAAAGGAGGTCAGAATTTAACGGATTTGTACCAAATAGCAGATTTTATTAATAAAAACAAAGTAGATAGCCTTGGTTTGATTATGGGCAGTGATAGTTGGGACTATCCTATTTATAAGATTTTGAAACAAAACAATCCAAAAATTTATATTGATCATTCAAAAGTTAGTGAAGAAGCAACACCCAAAAAAATTCTTTTAAAAAATATTATAATCAAACACAAATACATATTATCTTTGTTAGATGTAGAAAAAAGTTCATTTTTGTTATACAATTCTATTTATAAAAGGGTTTTTCAAAATGAATTTTATGCAATTTACCTAAAAACAAATTAAATTTCTAAACTATGTTAAAACAAATCATAACCTTAAGCATTACAGTAGTAGTGGCTTCTTGCTCTTCAAACCAAATGGAATCAAGCAGCAGTTCAGAAACTAAAACCTACAAAGATACAATAAGACAAGTTGAGGCAGTTGCTCGTTTTTTGGAAACTAGAGAATCTTATATGCCTGGTACTGGTAATGATATTCAGGGTGGTGCAGAAACACGCTCAGGAAAAAGTGATTATTGGTATAGAGGTATAATTGGAAAAGGAAATATTGATGGTCAGTTTGTGGCTTGGGCAAAAGATATGTCTGATGGATATGAAATTTACAAAATCAAAAATGATACTATTTTGATATTGGAGTAATTTTGTTATTCTCGGATTCATAAGAGTTCGAGAATTTCTTTTTAATTTTACATCATGGTTTCCGTCCTTTTTATTGGTGGCATTCCTGCTGTCTCTAGGCTCTGCCGAGTGACTCTTATGAATAAAGCATCTTGCCTTTTGAAGAAAATGGCTAGAAGCTAAAAAGATAATTGTAACTCTGCAGAGCCGAGCTAAAGCAAGAATATTTCAATAGAATTATCGATAACGTAAGAAACATACCTTTATATATAGTTAGTGAAAGTAATATTTAATGCTATATTTATTATTAAATTTTTCCAATATTTATAAAGTTAATAAATCAAAGTTTACATCAAAAATCAGGGATGACTAATTATTACTTGGTATTACTCAAAATTAAATTTGAGTTGTATTTTTAAATTGATGTTTTAGTTTATGGTATGCTAAAGTGATTGCTTTTATATAAATTTTATCATTCTTTGTTTCATTGTCAATTAAATGTCATAAAATTTCTTTCTTACTTCATTTATGAGGATGTTTTTTTAAATGAAAAGTCCACTTCTCCAATTTTTATTAAAAGTTGAGGAATTATCTTCGTTAAATATTTAACCCCTAACCCTAAAAGATTTTTACGGAACAGATATTTTAAGTTTTTCGAGTAGGATTTGAATTCTTTTGATGATTGGTTCTGTGTACCAAGTTTCATTAATTTAACTTTTTTGACTTCAATAAGAAGTTTAATAAAATCTTTATCTGAGTACTTTTTAGTATCTGAAACACTTAAAAACGACTTAGCAATATGTAAATCCATTCTGCTCAAAGGGCTTTGATGAGCCATTCTGCAATAAGCCATATAAATTATATGTTCACATAAATCTGGAAAGTGTTTAGCTAAACTTACTTTTATTGTTTAATTATATTGGTTCAAAAATGCAGTAAAGCCAAATTCTCTGACTGATGTTGTACTGGGATTAATAATATGCGATTTGGCAACTTTGTCTTTCAACTCTTTTTTGCCTGAAAGCACAAATCCTACACCTTCTTTGATAGTATCAAGCAGGCAACTCGTCTTTTTTTATTTTTTTGAGACTGGCATCATAATACGAGCTCACTTTATAAAGGTAATACTTGTTGCTGAAGTATCTTAGTTCGCTAGCTGGTTTTCGATGTTCAAGCACCCAATCTGGGCATAGCCGTCAATCGCTTTTATTCATAAATCTTACTTTGAGTAAGATTATAGTATCATAAATAAAAAAATACTTACTTTTTTTTCTTAAAATAAAT
>REAG01000151.1 GCA_004294265.1 Cytophagales bacterium
AAAGCATGGTTGTAATAAAAAATTGGCTCTCTATTTCTATATTTCTTTTTTGCTTTAATAAGTAAGTACTAAAAATGGGTGGTTTTTTTTGAATTTGAATTGCTCCGTCATTAGCTCCAGGTGTAGAATCTGGCATAACTAAATAGCCTAAAATTGCCATTAAACACGAAAAAAATATAACAGACAAGCCAAAAATAGCTGGTTTATTAGCAAAAAGTCTCTTTTTAATATAATACGTAGGCGTTCTTACAACCTCGTCTATCTCAATCATAAAATTTATTTTGAATTATGAGCAAAAAGCCCTTTTTTAGATGCCAAAAAATATAAATTTAGTATATTTTTTTCATCAAATTTGATTTCAGGGTTTTCTATTCCATCAACTTCCTTATAGTATTTAATCCAATCCTTTTCTTTTAACGACAATATTTCTTCAAACAATACATTTTCAGAAACCTTTATTTTATTTTTTAATACATTAAAATGGGTCAAAAAATAAAGTTCTTCTAAAATATCGTATTCTAAATCTGACATCTATGATTTGTATTTTCTATTTTTCCATTCAAAAGCCACTAAGCGTCCTGCAAATGCGAAATAGACTAAATAAAATGGGTAAAACAAATATAAGACAACAAATGACAAAAGATTAATTTTTTCGTTGAAAAATCGCATAATTCTTGAAACAAAAACTAATTCAGCAATAAATTTGAAAATCATTGAAAAAATAAAAATATAAATTTCAAATAAGTTGTTTGAGAATAATGAAAACTTAATGACATAAAATAAAATAAAAATATAAGTAAATAATACTAAAACTCCAACTATTGATGACTTAGATAATTTATAATTTCCCCATTTCGATGCCCAGCGCAATCTTTGATGATAAAATTCATTAAAATTAGTAGGACTTTTTGTTGAAACAATATTATTTTTATCCATTAAAAAGTAAGTTTCGTTAGGATATTTTTCATAAACTTTTAACATAAAAAACACATCATCTCCGGATGGTTGATTATTTATATTTTCAAACCCATTAAGCTCCAAAAAAAATGATTTTAAATACGATAAATTTGCTCCATTGCACATGGTAGGCATTTTCATTTGATGCGTTGCTGCACCTGTTCCTATCAATGTCGCAAACTCTAATTGTAAAATATTACTAAAAATGGATTTACTTTTAGTGAATTTTACTGCTCCAAAAACAAATTTAGGGTTATACTTTAAATAAAATGAATTGTAGGATGCTAACCAATATTTTGAAAATTCACAATCAGCATCTGTGCAAATGATGATTTCATTTTGTGCCATTTCTATTCCTAGTGTAATGGCACTTTTTTTTCCAGCTTCTATGTTTTGTGCAATTTTAAGGTTTAATCTTGTTGTTGATTTAAAATCTTTTAATTGTTGCAAAGTAGCATCAGTTGAAAAATCGTTTATAATAATGACTTCAAATAAATTAAAATCAAATAGTTGATTTTCTATTGAAATTAAGGTTTTAATAATTGATTTTTCTTCATTTCTTACCGAAATAATTATTGAAAATTTACGTATAAAATTACGGTCTTTAATATCTTCAACACTTATTCTATGCCAATTATAAATTAGAAAAATACAAAAAAATACATATAAAACTATAACTGTTATACCCATACAATTCTAAAACCTTCTTTTTTCGAGCCAACGGCTTAAAAATACATCTTGCACGTAATATTTTTTATCATCTTCATAAATCATTTCTTTATCAATCAATCCTTGCAGAGCTTTTTGCGTTGAGCCTTGCGTATTGAGTTTGTAAGTTTGAATAAAATAACTTGAAAATATTTTTTCAGCACCTTGCTCTTTTGCAATTCCTTCTAAAAGTTTCCATTGTATTTCCGGAATTAATCTTCGATAACCATAGTAAGAATTTTCATTTTCATCTAGTATTATTTGTCCAATTTCTTTTGCATCTTTCAAATCTATATTTTTGGAATTAGATATAAACAAGCGATTACACATATTTTGAACATAAAAAGTATGCACTTTTGTAAATTCAAAAATATAATCTAATGCGGCTTGTGAAATTGTTTTTTTACCTAAAGCCATTTTTTCAATAATAAACTTTGTATATTCATCAACGGGAATTGGGTTTAAATACATTGTATCGGTACTTTGAAAAAAAGGACGCTTTGAAGATAAAAACATTTCAGTAAGCAAATGTTTATCACTTCCTGAAAATATGAAATTTATATTTTGAATATTTTGAATGTGTGTTCTCAAAACTGCCTCCATGTTTAAATCGGGATAGTTTGCAATTTGTTGAAATTCATCAAAAACAATTAATATAGGATTTTCATAATTTCTCAAAAATTGAAGTAAATCATTTAAACTATTTTGGCGTTCGGTCGCATTTTTAAATCCAAATTCTACTTGTGGAATCCCATTATTTGAATCAAAAGTTATCAATGGATTGATAGAATGAAAGATATTTTTGAAGTTTTTTAGTATTTTATTAGATGAAGAATATACTTTTAAGGCAATTTCTTCTGTTAATTTCTTTATAAAATCATCAATATTTTGTGTATCTAACAAATCAATATACAAACATTTTACATCTGGATTATGGTCTTGAATATGATCAAAAAAGCGATAAATTAAACCCGTTTTACCCATTCTTCTTTGCGAAATTAATGTCGTAAAACGCTGATTATCAAACTTTTCAGTAAGTGATTTTAATTCTTTTTGTCTGTTACAAAAGTACTCTGCACCTAAGTAATTCCGTAGTATAAATGGATTAATAGTTGTCATAATTCTTAAATTAATTATGCAAATATAATTCTTTTAGCATAATTCCAAAAGAATTATGCTAAAAGAATTATTCTAAAAGAATTATTCTAAAAGAATTATTCTAAAAGAATTATTCTAAAAGAATTATGCTAAAAGAATTATGCTAAAAGAATTGTGCTTTTGGAATAAGTAAATACTCTATGAAATTACAAATTATAAAAATTGTAAATAAAAAAAGTAAACAAAAAAACACCACTCAAACAAGAAAAATTTCTAATTTATGTGGTGTTTTTATTTATGTTTTTTATAATAAATTATGCGGCTTTGATATGACTTTCTTTTTTAGGAAAAATAAGTGATGCAACAATGCTTCCGCCCAAAATAACGACTATGGCAATTAATGAATGAGAAATATCAATATCAAAATGTAGTAATTCTTTAGCTAACATTTTTCCTCCTATGAATATTAAAAGACAAGCTAAACCTGATTTTAAATGATGAAATAAAGGAAGTATATTGGCAAGAAAAAAGAACATAGAACGTAAGCCTAAAATAGCAAATATATTAGAAAAGAACACAATATAAGGGTCTTTTGTAACTGCAAAAACTGCAGGAACTGAATCCATGGCAAAAACTAAATCAGTAAACTCAACTATCAAAAGAACCACAAATAGGGGAGTAAGCATTACTTTTCCTGCCTTTTTAATAAAAAAGTTATGTCCAACATATTTAGGAAATACTGGAAAATATTTGGTACAAAACTTAACGATAGGGTTTTTTTCGGTATCCATATTTTCTTCTTCATCTGAAGAGAAAAATATTTTAGCACCTGTGTATATTAAGAAAGCTCCAAAAATTAATAATATCCATTCAAAACGGCTTATTAAAGCTGAACCTGCAAAAATGAATACAAAACGCATAATTATAGCACCTAAAATTCCCCAAAAAAGTACTTTTTTATAGTATTTTTCTCTAACGCCAAAGGACGAAAAAATGAGCATTATTACAAATATATTATCTACTGAAAGGGCATATTCAACTAAATAACCTGTTATAAATTCTAATGCTTGATTGCTTTGAAATATAATTAAATTTTCTTCAAAACTAGAACCCGATAATTTAATGTGGCTGGCATAATTTGAAACAACAGCTGCTAGTTTTTCTGGAGTTTCAATTCCATGAATTAAAGCACCTTTCATTTTTAAAAAAACATAAAAAGAAAGGGCAATAGCAATCCAAATAACGCTCCAAGTAGCTGCAACTTTAAAAGTTACTGGTTTGTCCTCTTTTGAAAAAACTCCTAAATCTAAGAGTAAAATTGCTACTACAAATACGATAAAGGTGCCAAAAAACAAAAATTCGTTGCTAATCATTACTTTTCTGAGAGTCTTAAAGGATTATTTTGCCAAATATAAGGCATTGAGTGTTAATATGCGAAATTTTTATTACTTTATTTCAAAACTATTTTGAAATGATATATTTTTGAAAATTAAAATACAATTCTAATTTCATTTTTTACATACGTAAGTGCCTGAAAGACAGGGTCTTGCGTACGAGAAAGTAGATTTTCAAATATCTTTTTTGCTAGTTCTATTCCTCTCGAATCATTGGGTACTAATTCAGCTGCAGAGTTGATAATTCCTACAATATCTTCCATTGCTTTGCGAATTTGCAACCAAGCCTCATCGCTCATATATACTTGTTGCGATAAATTATGGTTATATTCATTCCTAATGTCTGCCAAAAGTGCTTGTTGCAACTGTGCCGAATTAAAAGCTGGATTATTTACTCTAATAATAATGTTATTAAGCGATATTCTTTCTAAAAAAAGACAAATTCTTTCATAAGCTTGCATACGAATGGGCAAAACAATTTTTGTATTGTCCATTTTTAATTCTAATATTTTTTTTTCGTATTCTTTGTTTAAAAATGCTTTTACAACCAAAAAAATCCCGTACATGACTGTTATGGACGGTAAAAATATTTTTATTATGTCTGTGATTATTTCCATTTATTTATTTTTTACAAATAAACTATTTAATAATTGTTTTTTCAAAGATTATTTTTCAGATTTTAAAATAACGTACAACAATTTTACAATACAAATGTTAATGTAGTATGAAAAATTACTTAATTATTGGTGCATCCACAGGAATTGGATTAGCATCAGCTCAAATACTATCCAAAGAAAACCATGTTTTTGGAACTTATTCAAAAAATAAATTAGATGATTCTAATCAACTAACTTACCATTTTTGTAATGTTTTAGACGAAAATATAGATTTAAGTTTTTTACCTTCCACCTTGGATGGTGTAATTTACTGCCCAGGTGCCGTAAATTTAAAACCATTTGCAAGAATAAAACCCGAAGATTTCATAAAAGATTATGAATTACAAGTATTAGGTGCTATTAAAATAATTCAGCAAATATTACCTTTATTAAAAGCATCCAATCAAGCATCAATCGTTTTATTTTCTACGGTTGCGGTTCAATCAGGCTATAATTTCCACTCTTTAGTAGCTTCTTCAAAAGGGGCATTAGAGGGTTTAACTAAATCTTTGGCTGCTGAGTTTGCTCCAAAAATTAGGGTAAACTGCATTGCTCCTTCCATTACGCAAACGCCATTAGTGGCAGGTTTGCTAAATTCTGATGAAAAATTACAGGCAACTGCAGCCAAACATCCACTTAAAAAGATTGGAATGCCTGAAGATATAGCTGAAATGGTTGCCTTTTTAGTGTCTGAAAAATCAAGCTGGATTACAGGTCAGATTTTTCATATTGATGGCGGAATGTCCACTTTAAAAGTGTAAGTTATGGACAATTTATTAGAAAAAGATATTGATAGAATTATTGAAATGGCTTGGGAGGATAGAACGCCTTTTGAAGCTATTTTAGTTCAATTTGGCACTTCGGAGGCTCAAGTTATAAAAATAATGCGTTCAAATTTGAAAAGAACAAGTTTTAATTTATGGCGAAAAAGAGTAAACGATGGCGTAAGTCAAAAGCATGCAAAAAAAAGACTTTCTGACATTGGTCGTTTTAAATGTACTTTGCAAAAAAGCGTAAGTTTAAATAAAATTAGTAAACGATGATTTTTCCTACTCAATATTCTGAAATCTTATTATTATTAGAAAATATTAATCCTCAGAAATATGCGTATTCACGAAACTATACAGACGGAGCGGTTACTAAACTTTCTCCTTATATTTCTAGAGGTGTTATTTCTGTAAAAACGGTTTTCGATTTTTTAGTTTCAAAAGGGATGAAACCAAATGAAAATTTAAAATTTGTTCAGCAAATGGCTTGGAGAGAGTATTTTCAAAGAGTTTGGCAAAATAAAAATATTGACGAAAACCTAAAAAATGAAGTTCATTCCTTAGATTTCAAAATGCCTTTATCCATTTTAGAAGCCAAAACGGGCATTTCAGTAATTGATAAATCAATAGTAAATTTTTATGAAACAGGATATTTACACAATCATTTTCGGCTTTATATAGCTTCTTTGGTATGTAATGTTTCAAAATCGGATTGGAAAATGGGCGCTAAATGGATGCATTATTACTTATTAGATGCTGATGGTGCTTCTAATAATTGCAGTTGGCAGTGGGTTTCGGGAAACTTTTCATCCAAAAAATATGTTGCAAATCAAGAAAATATTAATACATATACAAATTCTTTTCAAAAAAATACTTTTTTAGATATTGAATATGAAGACTTTGAAAATTTAAAAGTTCCAGAAGTTTTAAAAGATAAAGTTGATTTTAAATATGAAACTATCTTACCAAAATCGGATATTTTTGAGTTAAAATCAAATTTACCGACATTGATTTATAATTTTTATAATCTTGATCCTGAATGGCGAAAATCAGAAGACGTAAATCGGGTATTATTACTTGAAAAATCTCATTTTGAAAAATATCCCATTTCTGAAAAATCATTATATTTTATGTTAGAATTATCAAAAAATATTCCTAATATAAAAATTATGGTGGCTGAATTTTCTGAATTAAAGTTAATTTCTGATAATTTAATTTTCAAAGAACACCCAGCTTTTGATTATTATATAGGTACAAAAGATGCTAGAGATTGGATTTTCAAAGACGTAAATCAATATTATCCTTCTTTTTTTAGCTTTTGGAAAAATTGTGAACCCAAATTATAATTTACACATCAATTTCAATTTGATTGTGCAAAATATCTTCCAAAGTTTCTCGTTTTCTTATTAAATGAGCTTTTCCATGATGAATCATTATTTCGGCTGGTCGTGGACGAGAGTTATATTGCGAACTCATACTAAATCCGTAAGCACCTGCATTTAATAGTGCCAATATATCGCCTTTTCTTACTTGGTTTAATTTTCTATTCCAAGCAAAAGTGTCTGTTTCGCAAATATAACCAACTACTGAAAATTCGGATTTTTCGCCTTCAGGATTGCTTACATTCACTATTTCGTGGTAAGCATCGTACATCATCGGGCGAATAAGATGATTTAAACCGGTATTGATACCTGCAAAAACTGATGCGGGCGAGTGTTTCAAAACATTCACTTCTGCAAACAAAATTCCAGCATCGCTAACGATAAACTTACCTGGTTCAAACCAAATTTGAGGTTCGGAACCATATTTTTGAGCAAATATTTTGGTGGCAGCTGTGATTTTTTCTCCTAAAATAGTAATGTTTGTTGTTTTATCTCCATCTTTATAAGCCACTTTAAACCCACTTCCAAAATCCATTATTTTGATAGTTTTGAATTTTAAAGCCAATTCAAACATAATTTCTGCCACTTGCATAAAAACTTCTACATCCGAAAAGTCCGAACCAGTATGCACATGCAAAGCCATCACATCTAGGTTATATTTGTTGTAAATTTCTAAAATTTCATTTTGTTGTTCTATCGAAATTCCAAATTTTGATTCTGCGTGACCTGTTTTAATTTTTTCATTTCCACCAGCTTCAACATGCGGATTTATACGAATAGAACAACGAGCTTTATTACCATATTTAGCTCCAAATTCTTCCAAAATTTGTAGATTATCTATATTCACAAATACTCCTTTTTCTACTGCTAAAACGATTTCTGAAAATGGAACTGAATTAGGCGTAAAAGTAATTTGAAAAGGTAAGAATCCTGCTTTTAATGCAATTTCAATTTCTTCCAGTGAAACAGTATCTATATCACAATTTGCTTTTCTAATTAATTTTAAAATTGAAATATTGGTAAGTGCTTTGCACGCATATTTTAATTTTAACCTAACGCCTTTAAAGGCTTCTTGAAGTTTAAGAATTTGTTTTTCAATCACTTGAGCGTCATATACATACAATGGCGTTCCAAATTCTTTACAAATTTGCTCGACAGGGATACCTTGAATATGGTAGGTATTATTTTCTAATTGCATTATTTTATTGTTTTATAAAAATATATTTATTATAATAATGAATATTATTATAATATTTTTTAAAAGACTATGACTATCGACTTTGATAAAAGAAATTTGAAAATGCATTAAAGAATGCGTTAGCAAAATTCCTCCCTATCGGGAGGAATGGATTGGATTGAGTATTTAATCGTACTTAAAAAAGTAGTTTAAATATGAATAGGTCTGTTTTCAGTAGCTGCTAAACAAGCTTCTTTCACTGCTTCCATGTAAGTTGGATGAGCATGACTCATTCTGCTTACGTCTTCAGCCGAGGCTCTATATTCCATCGCTACAACGGCTGCTGCAATCATATCGGCAGCTCTAGCACCAATAATATGAACGCCTAAAATCTCATCTGTATTTTTATCAGCCAAAACTTTTACAAATCCATCAGTATCCATACTTGCACGGGCTCTTCCAAGTGCTTTAAATGGAAAATTACCTACTTTATAGGCTTTACCAGCCGTTTTGAGTTGTTCTTCAGTTTGACCAACACCAGAAACTTCGGGCCATGTATAAACCACGCCAGGAATTAAATTATAATTTATATGTGGTTTTTGTCCTGCCATATATTCAGCAACCATCGTTCCTTCTTCTTCGGCTTTGTGTGCCAACATAGCACCTGCAACTACATCACCAATAGCATAAATATGCGGAACAGACGTTTGTAAATGTCCGTTTACAGGTATTTTTCCTCTTTCATCCGCTTTTAAACCTGCATTTTCAAGAGCCAAACCATCGGTATAAGCTTTTCTTCCTACAGCCAAAAGACAATAATCACCTTTAAATTCTACTTTTTTACCATCCATAGTTTCAGCCGAAACCGTTACTTCATTTCCGTTTACTATCGCTCCTGTAACTTTGTGAGAAAAATGAAATTCAAAGCCTACTTTTGCTAAAGATTTTTGTAATTCCTTACCTAAAGCTCTATCCATAGTTGGAATTATTGTATCCATATATTCCACTACAGTTACTTTTGAGCCTAATCTTGCATAAACTGAGCCTAATTCTAAACCAATCACTCCGCCTCCAATTAAAATCAGATGCTTCGGAACTTCTTTCATTTTTAAGGCTTCAGTGGAAGTAATGATTCTTTCTTTATCAATCTTAATAAAAGGCAATTCAGTTGGTTTTGAACCCGTTGCGATAACTACATTTTTAGAAGTAATTTCTTCAGAACTTCCATCAGTTTTGGTAATTGTGATTGTATTTTTATCTTTGAAAGAACCAATTCCTTTAAATGTAGTAATTTTGTTTTTTTTCATTAAATACACAATTCCTTCTGTCGTTTGCTTCACAACTTCGTCTTTGCGGGCAATCATTTGAGGTAAATTTACATCAACATTACCTTTAATATCTATTCCATGGGTTTTGAAAGTGTGTGTTGCATTATGAAAATGCTCAGACGAATCGAGTAAAGCTTTAGATGGAATGCAACCTACATTCAAACAAGTACCACCAAAAGTATCGTATTTTTCTATAAGAGCGGTTTTCATACCCAATTGAGCACAACGAATGGCTGATACATAACCGCCAGGACCAGAACCGATAACTACTACATCAAACTGCATTATATATATATGTAAGGTAAATAAATTTCTTTTTTTGCGAAATTAAAAGGTTTGATTCAAAAGAAAAAATAAAATTGATTTTTAATGATTTAATTTATTAAACTTATAATACACTATAACAAATTTTCAAAATTATATTATTGAAATTCTGATATTGAAAACTTCAATAACTCATACACTTTTTAAGCCAGATCTAAATTAATTTCTTTTGCTATTAATTACAATTCAAGTTGGTAGGTTTAAATGGAATTGAAGTTTTTAGAAGTTTTCTTTGGTATAAGATTATGTTTTAAAGTATAATCCTAAAATTATGTGATATAAACTCTATTTTTAACCCAAAATAATGTTCTTTTATAAAAACACAGTTAATTTTTGAACCATGTTTTGATAATCTTTTAAGTTTTTATCAAAAATTCAATCAATATTATATAGGTAAAATATTTTATTTATTAAAATAGGTTTGATTTTAAACTTGTTTTTATAAATAAAATACAATTTTTTAATAAATAAGTATAAATATTAGCTTATATTTTAAAATAATATATTTTTTTATAAAAAAATAGTTAAAATTATTTTGAGTATTAATACTTACGTTTTACATTTGCATATCTAGTTTTTATAAACGAAGTTTTGATAAAAAAAGCAATATAAATAAAAATATAGTTTAAATTTTAATATTAAAACTATAAATTTAATTAAATATCTACTTTTAAGTATATATTTTGGCTTTAAAATTTAAAATTAGTATAAAAAATAAGATAGTACATTTTAATAATTGTTTCAACCATAACCTAAAAAAAAATGAGTAATTTTCTTTACAAAAAAAAGGGTATTTTAACCACTGTATGTGCTGCAGTTTCTCAACTTGCTATTGCACAAATTGCACCACCGCCACCTTTGGCTTTGCAACCACAACCTACATTTCAACCAGCAGGAATGCCGCTTTGGAATATAACTGGTCAAGTTCGTACTCGTTCGGAATTTAGAGATGGTTTAGGAAATCCTGCCTATTTTGGTGCAGCTCCTTCTTTTTTCACTTCGCAACGTACAAATTTGAATATTGGTTATCGTTGGGATAAATTAATATTTGGTCTTGATATTCGTGATGTGCGAGTTTGGGGTCAAGATGCAGCAACTATTAATAATGTTGATGGTGGAAAAATATTTTTACACCAAGCTTGGGGAGAGTTTATTGTGGCATCAGCTGCCGATACAAATTGCAAGTTAAAAGTTGATAATCTTTCTTTAAAAGTAGGTCGTCAAGAATTAATATATGATGATTCTCGTTTGCTAGGAAACTTAGATTGGTTACAACAAGGCAGAAGACATGATATGGCACTTTTAAAATTCCTTCATCGTGGTTATCAAGCTGATTTTGGCGTAGCTTTCAATCAAAATAATGATAATTTTGGAAATTATGGTGTTCAGTACATTCCTGCTAATGTTCCAACAGAAACTGCTCCGAATACAATTCCTGTGAATGCTGCTAATGGAGGTATTCCTGGGACTTCTTGGGTTGGACCACTAGGAACAAATGGTGCTCAAAATATGTATAAATCTTTGATGATGTTATATATGAGCAAAAAGTTCAATCAAACTAAAGTTTCGGTTTTAGCTTTGAATGATAATTTCCAAAAGTATAAATTAATTCCCGGAACGCCTGCTACACCTGCAACTGCTACAACACCTGCTAATCAAGGTACTTCGACTAGAGACTATAATCGTTTTGAAAATGGAAATGGCGTACATTCTCGCTTTACAACTGGTTTTCAAGTATCTAGTCAGTTTGGAAACTCAACTGAAGGTATAAAAATATTCTTTAATGCAGGTGCTTATTACCAATTTGGTAAGTCTCCTAATTCACTTGCCGATGCTTCAAGAGGAATTGCTCGTAATTTAAGTGCTTCTCATATTTTTGGTTATGCAACTGCATCTGTAGGTAACTTTTCTTTCGGACCTGGATTTGATTTATTATCAGGAAATAAAGGTTCAAATGCTAATTTCGCTCAAGATGCCGTTGAGCATCGTTTTGATCCTTTATATGGCACTCCACACAGATGGTGGGGATATATGGACTATTTCTATGTTGGAACTGGTGGTCCGGCAGCAGGTTTACAAAACTTCTACTTAAAAGGTAAATATACGCACAAATCTTTCTTTGTTTCTATTGATGCTCATTCTTTTTTCTCTCAAAACAGCATGTCATATAGAGTTATAAACAATGGTATTACTGAAAGTAAAAATGGCGTAATGAATTTGGGTTCTGAAATAGATTTAATTTGCAATGTTCATGTAAATAAATTTGTAAATCTTGAAGCGGGTTACTCAATTTTCTTATCAACTGAAGCTACGGAAGTTGCAAAATCTGGAACTCCTGGCGTAAGAGCATGGAATAACACAAGAGCTGGTGATTCATTTAATCAATGGGGATATTTAATGATAAACATTCGTCCTGATTTCTTGTTTCAAAAACCAGTAGCAATAAAAAATTAAAAGCCCCCTAACCCCCGAAGGGGGAATTAAAAATTTAGTTTTAATTAAAGGGTAAATATTTATAATATGTAAACATTTGCTAGTTTAGATTCCCGACTGGCAAATTTCAAGAACTTAAAAACTCCCCCTTCGGGGGTCGGGGGGCTTTAAAAACGTAATAATAATGAAAAAGATAATTTTAAAAGCAGTAGGAATTGCCGTTTCGGTATTAGCTGCAAGTACGCAAATGATGGGTCAAGACCCAATTAAATTAGGTTTTATTCCGCTTACAGATTGTGCACCACTTGTTGCTGCCAAAGAGTTGGGTTTATTCAAAAAGTATGGTGTTGATGTCGTTCTTTCTAAAGAAGCATCTTGGGCAAATATTAGAGATAAAGTGCTTATTGGCGAGTTAGATGGTGCTCATTGTTTGTTTGGAATGCCGTTTTCGGTTTACACGGGTGTAGGTGGAAAAGAGGGTTCTGAAATGAAAATCGCTATGGTTTTGAACAATAATGGTCAAGGAATCACACTTTCAAAAGATTTTTGTGGTGAAGTTGGTTTTAGAGAAATTGCTAAAGTTTCTACGGCTGTTCAAACGGTAAAATCTAAAAAAGCGGACGTAACTTTTGCCATGACTTTTCCTGGTGGTACGCATGACATGTGGCTTCGAGTTTGGATGGCGGCTTGCGGTATTAATCAAAAATCAGTTGGAATTATTACTATTCCGCCTCCACAAATGGTTGCAAATATGCGTGTTGATAACATGGAAGGCTATTGTGTAGGAGAGCCATGGAACGGAGTTGCGGTTGCACAAGGAGTAGGTTACACACATGTAGCTTCTCAAGATATTTGGAAACACCACCCTGAAAAAGCGTTGGTTGTAAACAAAGAATTTGCTGCAAAAAAACGTGAAGATTTGAAAAAAGTGATGAAAGCAATTATGGAAGCATGTGTTTGGTTGGATGTAATGGGAAATCGTAAAAAAGCGGCTACTTGGCTTACAAAACCATACTATGTAAATGCTCAATTGCCAGTTATTGAAGCTCGTTTGATGGGTTCTAACGATTTGGGTTGCGATTTAGGTGTTCAAAAATACAAAGACGATTATATGTTATTTCACAACAAAGGATTTGTAAATATGCCTAGAAAAGCACATGGGATTTGGTTTATGTCGCAATATGTACGTTTTGGTTATTTAAAAGAATTGCCTTCTGACTACAAAAAAATTGCTGATAATATCATCATGGATGATCTTTATGAAGAAGTAGCTAAAGAAATGAATATTGCTTTACAAACAGACGACATGAAACCTTTCACAATCGCAATGGACAAAACACCTTTTGATGCCAACAATCCAAGTGATTATTTATCGAAATGCAAAAAATAATTGTTAATTGTTAATGGTTAATTGTTAGTTATTAATTGTTAATTTTGACTAATAAAAATATAGAATAGCCCAGATAAATAACTTTCAATTAAATAAAACCTATCTCCTTTTTGTAGAGAGGTTGGGTTGATATTTTCAAAACATATTTGTTGTTTATTTGGGCTGTTATATAAAAATAATAGGTATAATGGAAAATGTAATTAAAAATAAAAGTTTTGCTTTTGCCATTAGAATTATAAAATTATATCAATTTTTGTGTGATACAAAAAAAGAATATGTCTTGTCAAAACAATTATTAAGAAGCGGTACTTCGATTGGTGCATTGGTAAGAGAAGCCGAGCATGCAGAAAGTAAAGCTGACTTCAAACACAAAATGGCAATTGCTCAAAAAGAAACTAATGAAAGCATATATTGGTTAGAGTTACTAAACAAAACTGATTATTTAACTAATGAACAATTTGAAAGTATTAACATTGATGCAACAGAGCTTATAAAATTACTCACAAGTATCATCAAAACAATTAAAAATAATGGATAGTTGTTAATTCAAACACAAATTAATTATTTAGATTAAATTTTATTTATAATTAATTAAAATCAAAGTGAATTATCAACTAATAATAAACCATAATAAAAAACAGTTATTTAGATTAAGCTTTGAGTAAAACTAATCTTAAAACTAAGGGATTAATAATTAACCATTAACAATTAATAATTAACAATTAACAATTAACAATTAAAACTATGCCAATCGTTCACAACACACTCAAATATACTTGGATTAAAATTGCTCCTTTTATCTATTTTATAGGTAGTATTTTTGTACTCATTTTACTTTGGTCTTTCTTTTCTTGGAAAACAAATGGAGATATTCCTGGTCCATCGGCAGGATTATTAGCCGTTCAAGAACTTTTTATAGATATGAGTCCGTTTTATAGTGATCCAGAAGACCCAAACACGCAAGGTATTTTAATAATGATGTGGGGTTCATTACTCAGAGTTTTTATGGGATTTTTACTAGGTAGCTTAGTTGCTATTCCAATCGGATTTTTAATGGGAAGCAGCCCACTTTGGATGAATATTCTTAATCCAATTGTTCAAACATTACGTCCTGTTTCGCCTTTGGCTTGGTTTCCTTTAGGAATGATAGCTTTAAAAAGTGCATCAGGTGCAACTATTTTTATGATTTTTATTACTTCACTTTGGCCAACTTTAATCAATACCGCATTGGGAGTATCATCTTTGCCAACAGATCACAAAAATGTAGCTAAAGCATTTGGCTTTTCAACTTACAAATATTTAACAAAAATCATGATTCCTTACGCTTTGCCTTACATAATTACAGGACTTAGACTTTCAATAGGTGTTGCTTGGATGGTTATTGTTGCTGGTGAAATGCTATCCGGAGGACAAGGAATTGGCTTTTTTGTTTGGGATAGTTATAATGGGGGAGCTTTAGAGAAAGTAATAATGGCAATATTTTTAATCGGTATTGCTGGATTAATTTTAGATAAATTTTTCAATTATTTACAAAAGAAATATTCATTTGTATAAAAAATATTTATATTTAAAGAGCTAAAATAATTTTAAATAATATTTCTTAAGAAAATATTAAAAATCAAATATTAAAATATGGAATCAGTATCAAATAATATACAAGAAATAGAAACCGTAGAAAATCATTATGATTTACTAAAATCTAAACCAGTAAGCATTGATGTTAAAAATGTAACCATAAGTTTTGATACACCAAAAGGCATCTACTGTGCGGTAAAAAATGTAAGTTTACAAATTAAAAAAGGTGAAATTGTTTCTATCATTGGTCATTCAGGTTGCGGAAAGTCCACCTTGATGAATACAATTTCTGGGATGGTAAAACCAACTGATGGCGAAGTTTTGGCAAACGGAAAAGTAGTAAAAGGTCCCGGTCCTGACCGTGGAATCGTGTTTCAAAATTATTCTTTATTACCATGGCTTTCGGTTTATGTAAATATTTACGAAGCCGTTGATTCAGTATTGAAAGATAAAACCAAAGCAGAGAAAGTAGAAATTACTGAAAATGCACTCAAAATGGTTAATTTATGGGTTCATAAAGATAAATTACCTGGTCAGCTTTCTGGCGGAATGAAACAACGAACCGCTATTGCTCGTGCTTTTGCCATAAATCCTAGTATTTTATTACTAGATGAGCCTTTTGGAGCATTGGATGCCCTTACAAAAGGAACTATGCACATAGAATTGCTTAAACTTTGGAATTTAGATAATAGAAATAAAACCATTGTGATGGTAACGCACGATATAGACGAAGCCATATTTTTATCGGATAGGGTAGTGGTGATGAACAATGGACCTGAAGCAACGATTAAAGAAATTGTGGATATACCTTTACACAGAGTAAGAAATAAAAAAGAAATAGTAAAAGATCCTTTGTATGCACAAACACACGATAAGTTAATGAACTTACTTTTCGACAAGTTTGACATAAACGATATGGATCATTAAAAATAAAAATTTATTAATGTTAAAATACCTTGATTTTTCAAGGTTTTTTTATGTTTATTAAATTTTAAAAATTCATAAAAATTAAACTGATAAACTATACCGTTTTTCAAAAACCTCATTTCTGTGGAAATCTAAATATTTTTTGCGTTTTTCATTTAAAAATGATATTTCCAAAGAATAAGATTTTAAACTTTTTACAACGTCAGAAGAAAGTTTTTTTGCAGTAATAATCTTACCGAAATTATCAAAAGTAATATAACCCAAATCAAACAAAGAATCTATATTTCTACTTAACAAAAAACCATTATCAGGGTCATAAGCTTCATGATCATTTGATTTTATAAACGGTTTTATATGGCTTGCTATAAGAACAGGAAATGCTAGATTTTCAACCATACATTTTTCGGATTTATAAAACTCAAAACTCTCATCTTTAAGTTGATTTTTATATAATAAATGTAAATAAGGATCTCGTTTTTTTTGTGTAAGTTCTAAATTTTCTCCAAATATTTGCTTTGCATCTTCGGTAAAATAAAGTTCATCGTTTATAAAAACTATATCATCAAGTTTATTTAAAATGTTGAATAAATATCCAACTTGATTATATTTTCTAGTAATAAACCCGTTTTTTTGAGCAATAGATTCGTATTCAGTTAGTTCGGTTTGATTCAAATATCCTTTTTTGATTTTTTCAATATCAACTAACATTAAAGCTATAATTTGACTTTTGGTTAATTTTCCATTTTCTACTAAAGTTTTTATAAGAAAATTAATTTGTTGAATGTTTGATTCTTTAGATATAGAGCTATTAAAAGATGATTTGCTATAAATTATTTTTGAAAATAAAGAACTTCTTTTACGGTTTGATTTTGCTTTTAAATATAAAGAAGTATCATTTGAATAGTCGGTTAATAAAGATTGAATAAACCCCATTTTAACTAATTGATTAATTGCTTTTCTTACTGAAATTAAATCTATTTTTGCAAATATTTGAATTTCATTTTGCAAACGAGCATATTTTTCATCAGAATAAGATTCATTTTTATATTTATCAATAAAATTTACACATGATTGTAATATATTTAAAAATTTAGTTCCATTGAAATCAGTAAATGCAAGCGTTAAACTCCAGTATTCTTCGTAATTTTGCTGTGTCATTTTAGTATATTTTTAGAAATAAAATTAGGATTTTTTACGATAAATAAATACTCTAAATTGGTTTCCTTATTGCTTTTACCTGTAATTTTATAATCGTGTTTTTTTTCAATTAATTGAATATCGAATGCATATTTTTGAAATAATTCCAAAAGTTGCTCTTTATTTGGTATTGAGGAATTATTATAGCTCAGTATCCAATATTTAAAATTTTGCAAATTAGAAATCAATTTATCAAAAAGTTGATAAATTGATTTCTTATCCATAAAATTATTTTCAAAAGGATTTTGTTTTTCAGAAGTAATAAATGCATCAAAAAGACCATAAAAGTCAAAATAATTATTCATTGTTCCTGCATAAGGAGGATCTAGATATATAATATCAGCTTCAACTCTATTTAAAAGTAAAAATATATCCTCATTTAAACTTAGATTGAGTTTTTTATTATCAAAAACTGCATTGTTATATTCTAAAACATTATCTAAAACATGGCTTTTAAAAGATTTGTTATGATAGGCTCTTTTTCGTTTGTATTTTTCATAACTAAAATCTTCATCTCTTAATTGAACAATTTTATCCCAATTAATATTAAAACGCGAATAAGGCATTTTTCTAATCATAGCTCTCCGAATCAAAGAAAATGAAATACTTTTTTTAAAATCACTAGATAATTTTTCTATATTGTTTCTAAATAAATCAAGTTCCATACATTCAGATTTGAAAAAAAATTTATCTGCATAATTTTGGGTCATGAAACCTTCAAAGGGAATGCCAGAAGTTAGATTTTTTATATCTTCAAAATCTAAAATTTCAGTATTATTTTCGATCAAATAATGTGAAATTGTACTATTTATTTTTAAAATATCGTTAGAAATTACAGTAAAACCTCTAAGTTTAGCCTCATAACTTACCGAACAACCGCCCGAAAAGGCATCAAAAACACTAAAAGCATCTTTAGGGAAATTATCACATATCCAGCTAGATATTTTTTCTTTATTTCCAATAAAGTTAATTGTTGGAAACTTACGAATCATATTCCATCATTTTTAATATATTTTTTGCTAATATTTCTGCCATAAGTGGCGGAACAGCATTTCCTACTTGTTGTTGTTGAGATATAGAAGAACCTTTAAATATAAAACTATCAGGAAATGTTTGAATTTTTGCTAATTCTCGTACAGTTAAAGCTCTATTCTGCGAATAATGAAAAATCTTACGCATATCGCCTGTAATGCAAACGGATGGTAAATCACTTTTATATCGTATATACTTTCTTACATCTCCTGTTTGCGGTCTTAATTCATCAGGAATTGCTTGCCTATTTCCTCCATCTGGAATAAAACTCATTTTTTTTAACATTTGCTCAGAATGATTCATAGCAACATGATTTGGTATTTCGGATCTCTCTCCTGATTTTAAAATTGGATAATTATTGATTTCAGTTTCTATTGATTTATGTTTTTGAAATAATTTTTCTGGAAAAAATATATTTTCAGCTCTTTTTTTACCAATGAATATGACTCTTTTTCTTGTTTGAGGAACGCCATAATCAGCAAAATTTAAAACTTTAGAAATTACATTATATCCAATATTTTTAAAATGATTTTCTATTTCTATCCTTGTTTTTCCATTATTATGGGTATATAGCCGTGCAACATTTTCCATAATAAAATAGTTTGGTTGCGTGATAGCTACAATTCTTACAAATTCTTTAAAAAGTTGATTACGAGAATCTTCTGCAAACGTTCTTCCTATGTTACCTGCCATACTAAAACCCTGACAGGGAGGACCACCAACAACTACATCAACAGCTTTATTATTTGTAAGATTAACAATATCATTTTCAGAAAGTTCAGTAATATTTTTTTGAATTAGTGTATGATTAGGAAAATTCAAACGGTAAGTTTTACAAAAATTTGGTTCAATATCAATGGAAAAAAAATTTTGAAATCCTGCATCTTCAAAACCTTTAGAAAAGCCACCCGCACCCGAAAACAAATCAATATATGTTTTTTTTGAAGACATTTAATTAGGTATTGAAAAATATTTTACTTTTACTGTGATTTTATTTGCAAATATATTAAAAAATGGAAATATAAGTTGTGATTTGCTTTACTAGAAAGAAAATAATTTAAAAGGAATATCATTCGCTCCGCAGGCAAAATCGTATCTTTGACATATTGATAGATAGTGTACAAAAAAGTGTGTAATCCCAAAGAAATGTTATATTTAAAATTCAACCTTTAAATAAAAAAACAATGGAATTTACACACGAACAAATA
>REAG01000359.1 GCA_004294265.1 Cytophagales bacterium
GCAAAACCGCAGTTGTACGAAGTCCCGTAGGGCTTCGTACACTGAGCAAAGTCGCTGCCGTTCTACAAAAGCCCGAAGGGATTTTGTAGAACGGAAAAGGCTTGGCGAAGGCGGGGAATTCTCAGCACATAAGCCCAAATAATTACAAATCCCCAATTATATTCCAAAAGTTCAAATAAGCACTTCTGCCCCGCTTTCGCCAAACCCAAGTTATGTGCTGTTTTTTGTTCTTATGTAACTTTTGCAAGTTAGTTGTTGTCTGTTAAAGTTCCTAATTTTAGTTAAAAATACTATTTTCAAACTCAATTTTAGCATTGATAATTTCCTGCTCTGCCTTTTTGATTATGTCTTTTAATTCAATAAACTTAGCAATTAAATCTGCTTGTTTTTCAAGACTTGGCAATGGAATTTTTTGAGTTAAAAACAGTTTTTCTTGCAAATAATGGCGGTTTGTTGTTCCGTTACTACTTTTCTGACAAAATTTTAAAAACTGTTTTGTGGTTGTAAGCATTGATAAAAAATAAGGATTTATCAATTTCATATTCACGTCAAAAGTCCAGAAATTTCCTGTAATTACTGCTTTATCGCATTCGTTTGGCACAACGCCAAATGCACCGTTTCGAGCATCAATTTTGGAAAGTAAAAACTGTCCTTCTTTTACTAAAAATTGGTTTTTTGTTCCAATTTCTGCACCAATAACTTTATCTCGTAATAATACGCCACCATTATTGATACGAATAGTTACCCTTTTATACATTTGCTTATCTTGTATTTCGACGGTGTCTTTACTGCGTAATAAAAAATCTCCAATTTTCACCAATTTAAAATC
This sequence comes from Cytophagales bacterium, assembly GCA_004294265.1. Lineage (GTDB taxonomy): Bacteria > Bacteroidota > Bacteroidia > Cytophagales > UBA9547 > REAG01. The sequence goes on from REAG01000359.1 coordinate 830, forward strand.
TTGGTTAAAATCAAAAATAGTTTTTTCTGCATATTTTACACTCCAATTAGGCAAGTCCTGAAATTCTATGAATTTTAGAAACTCGTAATTTGTTGTTTCGCTATTCATAAAATTTTTGAGTTTCTTGGTTAGAAAGTTTACGTACAATTTCGTTTTCAATTATCTGATAATCAATGGCTTGGTAATTGTCTTGCCAAAGTTGCTGTGCTTGTCTATATTTTTTAAACTCTTTTGTAAGTGTTTCTAATTCGTTTTCACGTTTTGTGCCACTTGCTGTGTTTGTGTTTTCAATTTCAGCAATAGAAATAGTATAATTAAATCGTTGTTTTATCAAAGTTTTAATT
>REAG01000360.1 GCA_004294265.1 Cytophagales bacterium
AGAAGGCGAAGCAACTGGTACATTTTCTATCAATCTTTGATTGATTTTTCCTGAAAATAAATTTTTATAAGCTTCAAAGAGTTCAGGACTTGTAAAATATTCTGTGTTTGCCGTTACAATTCCTTCATCAAAATTACTTTGAAAATGCAGATAGTTATCTTTAAACGGAATATTTTTTACGAATGCTTTTACTTCAGGAATATTAGCAAAGTTATTCATGTTCATCCACAAAGCAATGTCTTTATCATTTTTTAATGCTTTTCTAAAATTAGGATTTTTCAAAATCAAAGCAGCACTTTTGGGCGTATCTGTAATCTTTTGTAATATTTTTTCCGCCTCCAATTCATTTTCAGCTTGATGCGCATCTATCATCAACAAAACTCCTCTTGACCAAGCAATTAAATTTTTATTTTTATTGATATATTTATATTTTTTGTAGGTTTTGATAGGCTCTTTATAAATTGCTTTTCTGATAAACTTCTCAAAATTTCTCTTATTAAATAAAGGAATAGAAAATGCAGTGTAATTTTTTGAGCCTTGCATAAACTCTCCAAAAACATACCCTTTTCCATTAATTAAAAACATTGGTCTTTTGATAGTATCCGCCTGCAAATCTAAATCTAATTCTTCTTTGAGTACTTTTTGCCATTCCCCTAATTGATGCGTACTTCTAAAAGCATTGACGCGTGAAGCATACATTACATCTTCAGGAATGATTAAAGTTGCTTTTCTTGCACGCACACAAGCAAAAATACTCATCAAACCAATAATTAGTAAAAAATAACGAAAGAAAAATAATAATTGCATATTTTAAATTAGATAAGAATAATTGGTAAAATCATGCAAAAATAGTACTTTTTTTCTAAAAAATGAAAAATATAGATACTATTATGCAAAAAATTATCTTTTATTTTTTAATCATTCTTCATTCCACCTAAAAACAGGATAACGATTGTGTGTTTTTTCATAATGAGGTGAATTTTGATAAATAAATTCTAATTGTGCAGCAGGATTTTCCTCAAATTTTTTATCATTTTTCTTTTTTTCCTCAAATTTTTGTTTGAGATTATTATTTTCATTCAATAATTTTTCGGCAATGTCTTCAAAAACATAAGAAGAAAAACCTTCTTTTTGTTGTAATATCGAATCAAAAAAATTCCAATTAAAAAA
>REAG01000290.1 GCA_004294265.1 Cytophagales bacterium
AATTCATAATTCATAATTAAAAGCAAATCATAATTTTATTTTTCGATTTCGATTTGATATAATAAAATATCTTTATAAAGAAATATTACTAACATACACATTGATACCCACCGAATAGCATGAGCCACATTCATACTATTAATATCCATATATTGAGATAAAATGTAAATAAAAACGATATAAATGCAAGCTGAAATGGCTTGTAAAATAATATATATTTTTACTCTCATTTGAACCAAAAGTAAATTAGACATAATTAGAAAAGGAAATTTGAATACATCTCCCAGACATTGGTACTTGAAAAGTCGTTCGGCTGGCACAAAATCGACATTATAAAATATTTCTAAAGATAAATTCCTGAAATAATATAATGTAGATAATGCCATTATTGAAAATAAAAAAACAATTATAATTACTTTTTTTAAAAACACCGATAGTGCCATTTTATCATCGATTAAAGAAGAAAATTTAACAAAAATCAAAGTACTAAAAGCAGCTAGAAAAACAGTTGTATATCCATCAGATATTTTTGAAACCGCTTGCCAAAGTCCAGTTTCAAATAAATTATAGGTTGAAATAATATAAGAGCGAACAAAAAAATCAGTAAGTTTTCCAAATCCAACCACACTTATTGCCGTCCATAAATATAAATTAATGTCTTTCAAACTTGCTTTATTTATTTGGAAATTAAAATTCAAAACGGTTTCATTTTTATATTTTTTGTAAAAATAATACATTACAAAAAGCAAACTGCAATGAGAAAAAGACAGAAAAATAAGTGCATTTTCTATTGAAAATTGAAGTCCAATATATGTAATCCCTATTGAAAATATATTATTAAAAATCCCTAAAATAGCGTATGTTTTGATAAAAGAAGAAGCTAAAAAAAGATTACCAATATATAAAACAATTAAATGCAAAATAATGGCAAATAATACTAAAAGTATCTTGGGAGAAAAGAAAAAATTTATTGGAAAATCATCTATATAAAAAGGTAAAAATATTAAAAAAAACACAAATGACACCAAATAACATACCAATGTCATTGTTAGAGAACTCGAAATAGTAGCATTAAAAACAGATTGATTGCAATTTTTTTGAGCTAAATTTCTAACAACAGATTTATTAATTCCTTCGGATGGAATAGTAATAAATATGGCAATAATGTTTTGAAAATGTGATAATAATGTAACTCCTTGTGGTCCAAAATAAATTGAAAACAACTTGGTTGTTACAAAACTTTGAATGGCATAAACGCCCGATGAAAGTGCAGTCCAAAATGAATTTTTAAGCACTATATATTATTTTGTAGCTATATAAAACAAGTCAAAGCAAACCTTCATTTCCTTAGAAACGGAGTAATCTTGCGTAGAAATTTCAGAAACAAGCGATTGATTTTGACCCATCATTTTGTTTCGGTTCATTCGATTTAAAAAATCATAAGGAATTTGTAAAATTGATGCAGGTAAAACATATTGCAAATTAAAAATATCCCAACGCATAATTTTTTGAACCGATTTTTTATTTATTTCGTAATAATCTATTACTTTTTTATTTCCTGTAATTCCCGCAACTAAAATGGTTTTAAAATCTTTAGATAGTAATTTCTGGAGTTGTTCAGGTGTGTATTCTCTTGTATGCCAAGGGTTTCTACTTAAAGTTAAATTTATGTTTGGTGTTGAAATAATGGCTTTTCCGCCAGGTTTTAAAACCCTTGCCATTTCTTTTAAGAAAAAAACATCATCTTGAATATGTTCAATTACTTGAAAACAAATTATAGTATCAAAGCTATTGTCTTTTAAATCATTAAATGGAGGGAAATGGGTATTTATGAAACTAAAAGAAGGATATTTTTTTGATAAAGTTTCTAATAAAGCTGTGTTTTTATCTAAAGCAGTGTAAGATTTACAATATTTTTCTATTGTTTCTAAACCACGTCCTTCTCCGCATCCTACTTCTAAGACATCGCCAAAAAGATAGCTTTTGCAAGCTTCATAAGCATATAATAATCGTTGGTGTATTGGATTATCGGATGCTATTTTTGAAGATGTAATTTCAGTTGTTATTTGCATTTTTAAGCGTTTTGAAGTTGTGTAAATGTAGAATTATATTTGTTTTTGATTGCTATTTCTTTCGGAACGATTAATTCTAAACTTTCAGGAATAATTGATATTTTTAAGTTTTTATCACCTTGATAGGGTTCGCCATCCAAATGAAAAACATCTTTATTTTTTCTTTCTATTTCAATTTCTTTGGCAGTTTCAAAAGTAAGTACGTTGGATGAATGATGAATATTTTTCATAAATAACCGAATGGCAATGTCAAACAATCCAAAAATGCCGAATGGTTTAATAATAGTTACATTTAATTTCCCGTCATTAATGACTGCTTCTGGAGAGATAAATGCATTATTTCCATATTGAGAAGAGTTCGCAAAACTTACTAAAAATGCTTTTTGTATAAATGTTTTGTCATTTATTTTTATTTTATATTCTTGTGAAATATAAGTTTTGAATTCCAAAATGGTTGTTTTTATATACGATTTGAAACCTCTTTTTTTATCTTTACCAAATAAACTTCCTATGTGAGCATCAAACCCAACGCCTGCCATATTGATAAATGGTTCGTTATTGAGTGTGCAAGTATCAATTTTAATGCTGTAATTTTCTTTGATATTTTGTATGGATTTTAATAAATCAACAGGTATTTTATTGTGCCTTGCTAATCCATTTCCTGAGCCAAACGGAATAATTCCAATTTTTAAATTGGTGTTTATCAGGCATTTAGCTATTTCATTTACAGTGCCATCTCCGCCAACAGCAATAAATAAATTGAATCCCTCTAAAATTCCTTTTTTAGTAATTTCAGTAGCATGACCTATGTGATTAGTAAAAAATATTTCAAATTTATAATCAATAAAATTGTTTTTTATTACTTCAGGTATAGATTCTTTGGTTTTTCCTCCTGAAACAGGATTAACTATGAAAAGAATTTTTAAATCCATTTATGTAGTTTTAAACTTTTTTTGGTACGCAATTTAGGTGTTTTTTCTATATTATTGAGATTTTAAAAACAGAAATTGAAATTTTAGTTTTTATTAATCACAATTTTTTGATACCAAACATAGTTATTTGTATATATTTTTATGAAATACGTACCGTTTGAAATATCGGAAACATTGCATTTATGGATTTTATTTTTTTCTAATTCTATTGATTTTATTAAATTACCTTGTAAGTTAAAAATTTGAATTTGAGTTAATATTTCATTTTTATCTAAAATTTCAAAGTTTGTATTCGCAGGATTTGGATAAATATGAATAGAGTATTTATTAATTTGATATTCAGTTGGTTCATTTATGGAAGAAATAACTGTGGAATTAAATATATTTTGAAAATATCTTACTCCACCACCATTTGAACCTAATAATAAATCAGATTTCCCATCTGAATTCAAATCGGCTAAAGTCATAATTGAAAGTGTACCCATATTTTTATGAAAACTACCCTCAGATATAGCAATACTATCAACTGTGGTAAAATTTGTTAATTCATTTAAGAAATTTGGGTATATAAATATTTTACCTCTTTTATCATGCCATAAAAGAACATCAGAACCTTCTTTTGTTAATTTACCTATTGCAATCACATTTTCAAAATGATTTGAATTATATGGTAAATTACCTAAAATATTATTTTCTCGTTTAAAAGCTGGTGCGCTTTTTGTGCCTAAATTAAAAAAATAATTTACTACACTTTGGTCGCTTTTACAAATTAAAATATCAATCAAATCATCTTTATTTAAGTCATACATAAATACATTTGAATTTTGACCTAAAGTGAAGACAGTAGGTAATTCTAAAATATTATTTCCTACAAAACTTACAGGTTGGTTGCTTAAAGCACTATTAATAATATATTTTATGTTATAGCTTGTAGCATCTAAGGTATTTAAGAAATATAAATCCAATGCTCCATCTCGATTAATGTCAGCAAATCTTGGTTTTATCATTGTTGCTCCTAAAAGTGTCGAAAGTCCTAAATAATCGTTGTTTATTAAGTTAAAGGCTGGCACAGTAGCATTACCAATATTTTCGAATAATTTTAAACCTACCTTAGTAGTACTTGAATTAGATACTCGATAACCAACAATAAAATCCATATCGCCATCGCCATCATAATCAATAAATTCAGGATTTGAATCAAATCCAAAATCTATTGAATTTTGAGATTGAAAATAATTGTTTGATTCAAAATTAAAAGTTGGTATTGATGTGTTACTTGTATTTTTATAATATTGTAGAGATTGTGAATAATCAATATTAGATGTTCTGTAAGGGCTATTCACATCGCTTACTAACATATCATCTTTACTATCGTTATCTAAATCAATGAATGAAACCATGGGTTGTGAGCTAACTGTTATCGGATAGGACGATGGAAACATGATTTCTATTCCGTTTGATTTTGCTTCTAAGTTTGAACCTGTATTTGTAAGTAAATAAAGAAATGGACAACTTGTATCTCCTAAAAGAATGTCTTTTATTCCATCTCCGTTTATATCTTTAATAGCTAAAGATGAACCATTATGTTCTACTCTTAAATTATCAGTAACACCTCCAAAACCCCTGCAATTAGTAATAGTTGATGTAAGATTATTGCAATCTGTTCCTATTGCAATTTTACCCCAACAAGAGCTATATTTTTCGTAATTCAATCCTAAGACTGTGCCTGTTTCTTTACTCAAATTTCTGTAAAAATTTAATTTTGCTGATGAAAAGCCATCGTAAACAACAAGATCAATATCTCCATCATCGTCTAAATCTAACACAGATGGAATTTCAGAAACTGCAACATTTATGCCTTGTGGTTTTCCAAAGCTACTGTATTCAAGTGAGTTTGATGCGATTGCAAATCCTGTTAAACTTAATGATTCAGATATGTTTTTGTAAACGGTTACATAACTTAAAGATAAACCTTCAAATCCAGGACTTGTAAAAATATCTTTTTTGCCATCTCCATCAAAATCTATAATTGTAAACCAATTATTTATTTTAGGAAATAAATATTCATATTTTGGTGTATAAATATAGTTTGATCCATTGTAAATATACGTAAAAATTCTACCAATATATTTGTCAAATAATACTAAATCATCAGTTCCGTTTCCATCTAATTGAATTTTATAGGCTTGGGCAATATTGATGCCTCCTGTGAGCGGATTTAAAACTGAAACGCCCGAAATACTAATAGGAAATGAAATATTTGGCGTAAAAATATAGTTTTGAGCAAAACTAAAGTTAGAAAAAAAACAAATTACGACACTAATTTTAGTAATATATTTCATATTTATTTTTCATTTTGATTAAAAAATATTTATTTTATCGAGTTCTCCATTTTGATTCCAAACCAATAAAATCTTCTAAATGATAAACTGAATCCAAATTTGAAAATAGTACAGTTCTGTCATTAACGATTGTGTATTTTTTTTTTGTTCTTCGCTTAATTTTTTTATTTCAGGAAAATATTTTAAAGGAGTAATAAAAATTCTACCATCATTTAACTTCAAACAAATGCTGTTTGAAACATTAAATAAGACTTTAGAAATTATCATATCAATTTCCTTGATTGGTTTCATAAAAATGAATATTAGTTTTATAAATCTGAAAGCAATTTAATTATTTTTTTAAATCGTTGACAAATAATCTTTATAAGTTAATTTTAAACCATCTTCAAGACTTGTTTTAGCTTTCCAGCCTAGTTTTTCTAGCTTTGAAACATCTAATAATTTTCGTGGTGTTCCGTCTGGTTTTGAGTTGTCAAATTTCAAATCTCCCTCAAATCCTATTGTTTTTTTTATTAATACAGCTAATTCACGAATTGTAACATCTGTGCCACAACCAATATTGATGGCTTCGGCATCGTTGTAGTTCATCATTAAAAATAAACAGGCATCCGCTAGGTCATCGGCATGTAAAAATTCTCTGCGTGGAGTTCCACTACCCCAAACTTCAACAAATTCAGATTTACTTACTTTTGCATCGTGAAATTTACGAATTAATGCAGGTAAAACGTGCGAATTTTTTAAATCATAATTGTCGTTAGGTCCATATAAATTTGTGGGCATGGCAGAAATAAAATTGCAATTATATTGTGCTCGGTAGGCATCACACATTTTTACGCCTGCAATTTTGGCTATGGCATAAGGTTCGTTGGTATCTTCTAATTTTCCATTTAATAGATATTCTTCTTTGATTGGTTGTTCTGCAAATTTTGGATAAATGCACGATGAGCCTAAAAAAAGTAATTTTTCAACACTATTCAAATGCGATTCGTGAATAATATTATTCTGAATCATCAAATTTTGATAAATAAAATCTGCTTTGAAAGTATTGTTGGCATAAATTCCGCCCACTTTTGCAGCCGCTACAAACACGTGTGATGGTTTTTCGGATTTGAAAAAATCTTTAACAGCTATTTGATTGGTTAAATCAAGTTCTTTAGAGGTTCTGAAAATTAAATTTTCAAAACCTTTCAATTTTAAAGCTCTTACAATTGCCGAACCTACCATTCCACGATGCCCAGCTACATATATTTTTGATTTTTTATCCAAAATACTATTTG
>REAG01000337.1 GCA_004294265.1 Cytophagales bacterium
ACTGGTAATTAGTATGTATAAAATCGTATTTTTGATTATTAAAAAACAGAGATTAAATTTTTTGTATAAAATAAATTATTTTTACCTGAATAGTTACGAATTTTATTATATTTGCACAATAATTACAGAACATTGCAACCAAAAGGCTTGTGGCGTTCTGTTTTTTTATTTATTAAATGCAAATACGAATATGAGTGCAGTGAATTATTATACCGAGGATGGTTTAAAAAGATTAAGAGAAGAGCTTCATGATTTAAAAACGAGGGGAAGGTCTGAAATGGCAAAGCAAATTGCTGAAGCCAGAGATAAAGGTGATTTAAGTGAAAATGCTGAATACGATGCCGCAAAAGATGCTCAAGGAATGTTGGAACTCAAAATTGCCAAATTAGACGACCTTATGTCTAGTGCTAGAGTAATTGATCAATCAACTTTGGATATTAGTAAAATCTCAATTTTAAGTAAGATTAAGATTAAAAATTTAACTTTTAACAAAGAAATATCTTATATGCTTGTGGCGGAAGAAGAAGCTAACTTAAAAGAAAATAAAATATCTGTAAAATCGCCTATTGGTCAAGGATTAATAGGTAAGAAAAAAGGAGATATTATTGAAATTAAAACGCCTGGAGGTTTGTTAAAAATGGAGATTTTAGAAATTTCATTATAAAATAATATGTCATCAATATTTTCAAAAATCGTTTCTGGTCAAATTCCTTGCTATAAGATTGCAGAAAATGAAGATTTTTTAGCTTTTTTGGACGTTAATCCGCTTGTTGAAGGTCATACTTTAATTATACCCAAATTAGAAATTGATTATATTTTTGATTTAGATGATGCATTGCTAGGTAAAATGATGATTTTTGCAAAAAGTGTTGCTAAAATTATCGAGAAAAAGATAAAATGTAAGCGAATTGGGGTAGCTATCATTGGTTTGGAAGTGCCTCATGCTCATATTCATTTGGTTCCTATACAAGCGGTTGGCGATATTAATTTTTCAAGACCCAAATTGAAACCATTACCAGAAGAGTTGAAGAAAACTTTGGAACTAATTCTGAATATCTAGGAAACTAAAAATGTTAAAATATCCTTTTTACGTACGTAATATTACTAATTTGAGCGATGCTCGTTATTGTGCAGGCATGGGTGTTGAGCTTCTTGGTTTACAATTAAAGGTTGGGTTAGTGGTGTTAAGTTTGTAGCGGAATTTGAAAATACTACTTTAGAACATATTTTAAATGTAATTGATATTGTTAAGCCTGATTTCATTTTGCTAAATTCTCTAAATTTAGATTGGCAAGATTCTTTCAAAATACCTGTTATTTTTAAAATATCTTTTGAAAATTCTTTCGCTCATTATCCTAAATTAGGTTCTTTGGTTTTATTAGATTCTTTTAATACGAACAAAAAATTATCTGACAACAATGTTCAAATCAAAGAGTTTAATTTTGATTATCAATATAAAATATTTTTAGGTTACGGATTTGTAAAAGAAAATATTCACGAAATATTTGATAAATACCAACCATTTGGATTTTCCTTGATAGGAGAAAAAGAAATTTCTCCAGGCTTAAAAAACTTTGATCATCTTTCAGAAATTTTTGAAGAAATCGAAGTTTGATTTTTTTTATGGAACAGCCCATTTAATTACCAAATACACAAAAAACTAAGTTTTTTGACCTCTTTTGCCTTTGAGAAAAGATAATTAATGAAGTTTTGAAAGAAATATTTATGTTTTACTTTTGAAATGTAAGAACATAGGCTATTCCATTTTTTAATCTATTTTTTGTTCCCCAAAAAAACACTTATCATTTTACTATAATAAACGACTTATATAAATTCGTATAATTTTTATTATCTTTGCAAAAAAAAATGCAAAAACTAGAATTACAGACATCAGAATTAATACATGAG
>REAG01000338.1 GCA_004294265.1 Cytophagales bacterium
ATTCAACTTTCGGGCAGGTTTAGAACCAACGACCATTTTTGGTTTACATTTTTTCATGAAGCAGCCCACATTATTTTACATGGTAAAAAAGATATTTTCTTAGAGAATGTAGAAGGAACAGAAATAGACCAAGAGAAAGAAGAAGAAGCCAATGCCTTTGCAGCTAAAATATTATTAACAGAAAATGAATTGCAACAAATAATTGATGCTGCACCTTTAACCGAAGATATGATACATGAATTTTCCAAAAAATTTAGAACGCCTGCCGGTGTTATCATTGGAAGGTTGCAACATTTAAAACTCATTCCTTTTCATATTTGTAATGGTTTCAGACAAAAAATTGATTTGTTTAATTAACGATAGATAATGAAAATAGTAAGTTTAACACTTGAAAATTTTAGAAGTTACAGAAACCCTGTAACTCTCTCCTTCAATGACTTGACAGTTTTGATAGGGAAAAACGACATCGGAAAATCATCTATTTTAGAGGCTTTAGATATTTTTTTTGAGAATAGAAAGATTGACAGTGATGATGTAAATATTGAAGCAAAAGCAATTGGTGAAACCGCAAAGTTAACTGTAATATTTTCAAATCTGCCAGACGAAATTGATTTAGATGCAGGTGCAAAAACAAACCTAATTGATGAACACCTTTTGAACTCAGAAGGACTTTTAGAGATTAAGAAAGACTTTACCAGCCTTGCAAAACCAAAAACTTTTATCATTTGTAACCACCCGTCAAATGAAAATGCAAATGACCTACTTTCTTTAAAAATAAAAGACCTTCAAAGTAGAATAAAAACATTAGGAATTGCATGAGATTTTAAAGCAAGTGTAAAGAATGAAATAAGAAAAGCTATTTGGCAATCTTTTGGAACCACTTTAATTTTTTCAAAAACTGAACTTGAAATAAGCCAAGAAGAAGTAAAAGATATTTGGGATAAACTCGCACCATTATTGCCTCTTTTCGACCTATTTCAATCTGACAGAAAGAATGATGAAAAGGATAGAGAAATACAAGACCCTTTAAAGGTTGCAGCGGAACAGGCTCTTAACCCAAGTTGCAGCTATCCCTTATAAAAATTGCATTTTTTTAATAAATCACATAAATTTTCAAAGATAATAATTTTATTTTTTTTTACAAAGTCG
>REAG01000291.1 GCA_004294265.1 Cytophagales bacterium
ATGCACCAATTTGGCACTATCTAAGTCAAATTTGGTGCATTTTATTTATCAACAACCTGATAATCAGACGTTTATGGAGGAAAAGGGAAGCCTAATTAACATCATTTAATTTAAAACTATAGGGAGATTTTCCACGAAAATCAACTTTTAAATACGTTTGCTGTCCAGAGTTAATTGTAGCAGTTCCACTTAAGGTTGCCGAAACTATATTAATTTCTATATCTATATTTTTAGTTGTTATGTTAGTTCCAAATTCGTTTGAAGCACTATGAATAACTGTATAAACCCCCGATATGGAATAAATGGCAACAGGATTTTTAAGATTGGAGGTTTTGATATTTGCTCCTATAAAAGTCCATCCATAACTTAAAATATTACTACCTACGCTTAAATCGTTAAAATTAATTTGAACAGATGTGCAGCCCTGGTTGATAGTATTAGAAAAATTTACAGATGGTTTACCTGTCAAACAATTTAAAGCTCTGAAAGCATCAATCCGTCCAGAACCCATCAAATTTTCAAAACCAGAATTTAGGTTATCTATATTTTCTGCTGAATTTTTTAAACACCCTTCAATTAAAATATTTGTTGCACTTGGTTTGTAAGATTTCATTAATCCACAAAGCCCAGCAACCAAAGGACAAGCCATAGAAGTGCCGCTTAAAAAATCGTAAGCATTTCTTGAAGAAGAAACAGAACTTTAAATCTCATCGCCAGGAGCCATCACATCTATTTTTGAACCAAAATTAGAAAAGTAAGTTATTTTATCATTTATATCGGTTGCACCAACCGATATTACATGATTATAGCTTGCAGGATACATCCACAAAGAAGATGAATTATTACCAGCCGCAGCAACCACTACAATTCCTAAACTGTGAGCATAATCAAAAAGTAATTGGTAAGTTCTCGAAAAAAAACCGCCTCCCCACGACAAACTTATTACATCAGGGTTTGAAACAATAGCATACTCCAAACCTTCGTAAGCATAAGGAATATTTGGCGAAATTACGGCATCTTTAGTACATTTGACAGCCATTATTTTGCAATTACTTGAAATCGAAGCTATTCCAACGCCATTATTTGATTTGGCAGCAGCAATTCCAGCACAATGTGTTCCATGAGTTTTGTTAGGATTTGTAGTCGTTGGATTATTATTTCCATCCGCAACATCATACCCATTTATATCATCTACATACCCATTTCCATCGTCATCAATACCATTTCCAGCAATTTCATTCGGATTAACCCATACATTTGGTGCAATATCCTCATGGTCTAACCTTATTGCGTCATCTACTATGGCAATTACTACGCTTCCCGTTCCAGTATGTAAGTCCCAGGCTTGAGCTGCATTTATGTTTGTAAAATGCCATTGCTGAGAACTTTTGTCGTTTGGAAAACTAATTAAAGTATGTGTTGGAACAATTTCTACATACTCAATTGTTATTTGATTATTTAATTCGATTTCAAATAATTTATAATTTGTAGAGTCATCTAAAGTAATTTTATATACTTTGGACAATTTTAAATCCTTAAGTTTTGATGCTTTTTTTATTGATTTAATCTTAAATTTATCAAAAATATTAAACAATAAATTTTTATTAAAATCTACATCAATTTTTGATTTTTTTGATAATTTAATTTTGTAATTTTCTAAATTAAAATTGAAGTTATCTTTTATTTTGATAAAAACTTCTTTTGAATGATTATCATTTGACTTAGAAAATAATTTTACAAAAAAAAGTACTAAAAAAAACACTAACCTTTTCTTCATTTTAAATAAATTAAAATTGAGTATTAAATAACAAAAATATAAAATTTAATTTTAATATTTTTAATTTATTTTGAATAAGTAAATTTCTAAATTATATTCTATCTTTTGTAGATTTGAATATCACAAGTTACTTAACTTAGTTTTGAAAATTTAATTGCCTAAATTAGACTTTTTAATTAACTAAACTTTATAGAATCCACAGGCGAAATGCGGGCTACCGAATAAATTGGTATTAATAAAACCAAAGATGTAATTACAAATAAAACAAGGTTTGTAAGAATAAAAAAACTCCAATCCCAAGCAATAGGGACATAATTCATGTAATAATTATTAGAATCAAGCGGAATAATTTTTAAGTAATATTGTAATAAACAAAATAAAATAGCTAAAAAATTTCCTATCAATAATCCTTTTAAAATAAGTACAATTCCATTAAAGTAAAATATCCGAATTATCATGCCATCACTAGCACCAAGTGCTTTTAAAATTCCAATGGTTTGCGTTCGTTCCATAATAATAATAATAATTGATGAAACAATATTAAAGCAAGCAACAATAATAATTAAAGTAAGAAAAATAACAACATTTTGATCTAATAAATTAAGCCAATCAAAAATATAAGAAAACTTATCAGTAATTTTTTCTAGAGACAAATCATAATCCATTTCATTATAAACAAACCTTGAAGTTGAATCAATACTGTTCATATTTTTCAAAAAAACTTCGTATCCACCCGAAAGCGAATCATTCCAATTATTAATTTTTCTAATAAGTTGCAAATCTCCAATCAAAATATGGTCATCAAACTCTTCCATTCCAGACTCATAAATGCCCGAAATTTTTAATTTTCTTACTCTTGGCGGATTTTGAACGAAATAAATCAAAATTTCTTGATTAATAGATAAAAGTAATTTATCAGCTAATTTTTTACTAATTAAAATATCTTTACTATAGCTTGAATCAGAAAAATTTATAAACCTACCTTTAATTATATTCTTACTAAAATTAGTAGCATCAAAATCCATACCAATACCTTTTATTACTATGCCATGAACTGCAGTATTTGTTTTAATTAAACCTGCTTTTAAACTGTATGTATTTATAGATTTTATTTCTTGGTTTTGTAAACACTTTTTAATAAAATAAGGATTGATTTTTATAGGTTTTTCTTCGTAAGATTCGTTCAAATCATAGTTTTTAATCAAAATATGTCCGCCAAAACTGAAAATTTTATTTTTGATATTTTCTTTAAAACCAAAAAGAATGGCAAAAGTTATAATCATCACAAAAATGCCTGATGCAACCCCAGCGATGGTTATTTTGCTAACCAAAGCCGAAAAACTACCTTTTTCTGGGTTTCTAATTTTTGATGCTATAAAGGAAATTGATTGCAATTTTTTATAAATTAATACAACAAATATAATGGATAGTTGATTTTAAAAACAAAAAACTATTTTTGCATAAAAAAAACATGAATATATCTGCGATAATTCAATCATTTAGGTTAAGAACCTTACCTTTAGCATCGGCTTGTATCATGATGGGAGGCGTATTAGCAGCTCAAAATAACAAATTTAATCCGCTCATATTCACTTTTACTTGGCTTACAACCGTTTTTTTGCAAATTTTATCTAACCTTGCCAATGACTATGGTGATTCTCAAAATGGAGCTGATAATCAGCTGAGAGTTGGACCAAAAAGAGCTGTTCAAAGTGGCGAAATTGCTCAATCCGAAATGAAATTATTAATAAATATTTTTATTGGAATATCTTTTTTATTAGGGTTTTTTTTACTGGTATTTTCATTTGGCTTATTTTCTATACTATTTTGGGTATTTTTATTACTCGGAATTTTGTGTATTGCAGCTGCCTATTATTACACCGCTGGTAAAAAACCTTATGGATATTCAGGGTTGGGAGATATAAGTGTTTTTGTGTTTTTTGGATTGGTGGGTGTTTGCGGAAGCGTTTTTTTACACACCAAAGAATTTCAATTCTTACATTTATTACCTGCATTTTCAGTTGGTTTATTGTCGGTGGCGGTTTTAAATTTGAATAATATGCGAGATATTGATGCAGATACTTTAGCAAAAAAACAAACCATTCCAGTAAGAATTGGATATATTAAATCAAAATATTATCATTTTTTATTGATTGCTTTTGCTTTTATTTTTTCAATTATTTATCATAGTTTTTCGGTTGGATTCGGAAAAACTATGTATTTTATAGCAGCTTTTATTTTGATGGGTATTGATTTAAAATACATAATTACAACTCAAAAAGGTGATATAATCGATCATTTACTCAAGAAAACAGCCCTTTTTACTTTATTATTTGTAGTATTATTTGGCTTAGGAGTTTTAATATAAATGTAATTAACATTATTAAATTTTATTTTTAAAATTAACTTTTTAATTTGAAGTTTCTATTTTAATATAATAAAAATTATTACTTAATATGGAAAATGAATGTAGGATTTAACCCATATTGCAGCTTCCTCTTGTAAAAATTGTATTTTTTAAATAAATCACATAAATTTTCAAAGATAATAATTTATTTTTTTTTACAAAGTCGATTTAGAGAAAAATTAGGTATTTAATAAACCCAAAAAGTGATTTGTAGTACAATTTTGGATTTGGGTTAATCAGCTGTAATGCATTACTTTGCAAAATGTATTTTAACCCAGATTGCAGATTTGTTTAATAAAAATTGTATTTGTTAAAGAAATCACATAAACTTTTTAAAGATAATAATTTTTTTTTTAAAAAAAGTGTCTTGTAAGAAAATTTGGCATTTTAAAAACGTTGAAGTGATTTGTAGTACACAAAGACACTTATAAGTATCAAAAATTTTACTAAACTTTTATATTATAAAAACAAATAACACAAATCAGCATTGTATGAAGCATTTATCAAATTTTTAGTACACAGCAATTTCACAAAAGCAAGTCTATTGCTCAAAATTAATCCTTTTTGATAGATAGCTGATGTGGGTTAAGAATGTTTATTTGACGCCTTACTGAAAGCTATTTAAAAGAATTATTTTATTGTGAAATTTGAAATAAATCACAAATTACACTTCTTCTGTTTTGAAATATTTTTAAATTATATTTTTTTTAATAATTCATTGACAAGTTATTATAACCGAATTCTCCAATACATTGATTGTTTTCAAATTTTTTAGAAGATAGTTTTAAAAGTATAAAGTTGGATTTTATGTCTTCTTTAGTAATAAATTCAATATTATTTGAACCTATAAAAAAACCAACATACATGGAAATAATTTTGTCATTATAAAAAAATTGCCTTATAGTTTTATTACGTGACACATTTGTTCGACTAAACACACTTCCAATTTGTTTAATATTAAAATTATAACCAAAGCTAGTTGAAAAATTTATTTTTGAACTATTTATAATTTGATTTTCATTTGTGATAAAAAATAAATGTACATATAATCTTTTTTGATTATAGATTTCATTTCCTAAAAAGGCATCTAACGAATATTCTAAAATGTCATCTGTATTTATTTCTATAGCATTTTTATAAGCTAAAACTGAATCTGTACTAACTGAAGTGCCTATAATGTTAGGATACTTAACAAAAGAGGTGTCTCCCAAAATTTGAGGAATTCCATTTTTTTTAATTCCTTTTATTTTAACAAATGAGGCTGAATTTTCGGGAATATCTAAATTTCTTGAAAAATATTTAGATTGATCAAAAAATTCATCAACTGAGTTTCTGTTTGTGCAATAATCCAATACTATTTCTTTTGGAGAGCAACCAAAAAAAAGAAGAAAAGTAGAAATTAAAATTAAATTTTTCATGTTTTAAAATAAATAACCAATTTGAAACCCTAAAATTGGCGTAAAACCTGTTGAATAAGTATGGACAAATGAATAATTGTAATGATCTTTATCTGAAATAAATAACGGAAAAAATATACTAGCGAAAGGGCTAAAAGTAAATCCATTTCGAGATAAAGGTATAAATTTGTATCCAAACGAAAGGTTTTGTGCAATTGATAGAAATCCATTTTGAGTATTTCCATTATATTTTTGTAGATAGTTTACTAAAAATAAAGTATGTCCGTAAGAAATTTCAAAATGTCCTTTTTTTTCTCCAATCAAAAATTGAACGCCATAAGGAATACTGAAAAAACTAATATGATTAGAAACTTTGAAAAATGATAAGCCTGCTCTTAAACCAATTTTTATATTATTTTTTTCAAATACATACTTCTCATAATTTATAGAATAAGTGAGTGATTTACCAAGTAATTCCAAATATATTACTTTTTTCCCTTTCAATTGAGCGAAAGAGAAGTTTGAAATAAATATTAATAAAATAATTTTTGAATAACCTTCATCTTTTTATTTAGACTTAAAACAATATCCTATACTTAAACCTAAATAAGGTATAAAAGGTAGGTTTACAAATGGTTTTTGATAGGTTGATTGTATCAACTCTCCAGAACGGTCGTAATAATTTATAGTATTATTATTTATTATTAAAGGTTCAAAAAATATTATAGCAATAGCTTTAAAATACATGCCTCCATTCGCAGGCATTCTTTTATAGCCAATTGAAAATGTATTTTGTAATGTAATATTACTTTTTATGGAACTGTTTTCAATATAATCTTTTCTTGTTCTTCCATTTGAATTATATCTATTTGAATAGGAATATAGGCCGTTTGGTTGGTAATACATACTAAAAAAAAGTGTTTGACCAGCTCCAATTTCTAATTTATTTCTATTTTTTCCAATATTTAAGTTCATTGAAAAAGGAAAAG
>REAG01000339.1 GCA_004294265.1 Cytophagales bacterium
AATAGTATAAAGCTATTTATTTCATTGCAAATGACAGTAATTTAAAATGACTATCTTTAATTGTAAACAAAATCCAGGACTAAGAAATACCACTGTAAAATAATACCAGGATTAATTTTTTAAAATGTAAGGTTTTATCAGGACGAGTCACTTTAGTACAACTTTCCAAAAATAATGAGCAATGAATTATCAAGTTTTTGATCCATGTAAGGATCTTTCTACGCTAGTAAAATGCTATTGGACATTAGAAAGCCCGAAAGAAGATAATCCTGAAAGACAGACCATTGTACCTGACGGTTGTATGGAAATGATTTTTCATTATGGAGATTTATACAAGCAATATGTAGAAAATGGAAACCACATATTTCAACCTAAATGTTTTGTAATAGGACAACTTACCCGACCACTTGATATTGAGCCAATGGGGGAGACTGGAATTTTTTCGGTTCGCTTTTATCCTGAAGGGTTTTTACCATTTGCAACTATCCCGATAAAAGAAATGGAGAATAAAGCCATTTCTTTAGAACAATTATATGGTATAGACGGACTCAAAATTGAACAACTAATAGTAAATGCCATCTCAACTGCTGAAAAAATAAATCATATTGAAACATTTTTATTAGGCAGTTTAGTATTATTGGAAACAATAAACAGTATCATCAAATCTACGATCGACACTATTTTAACTGCTAATGGGCAACTCTCTGTTGCCGAACTTTCTAAAAAAATCAATATAAACCGTAGGCAATTGGAGCGAAAATTCACATCTGCTATTGGCTTAAGCCCGAAACAACTCTCCAAAATAATAAGACTACAGAATACACTAAAATTGCTAATAAATAAAAAGTTTACAAGTCTTACAGCTTTGGCCTATGAAGGTGATTACTATGATCAGGCACATTTTATAAAAGATTTCAGGGAGTTTACAGGACTTACGCCAAAGGAATTTTACGGAAACAACCTTAGAATGTCTTCTCTATTTTATGGAACAGATTAGTCTTGTCGCATTCTTACAATTTTAAGTTTGAAACTCAGCTCAACTTCGTCAGCATAAATAAAAACTCATTCATATGTGTAAGAAAACAGTATTGGCAATTTTTAGTGTCATTATTTTTTGCAGTTGGTCATTACTACAAAA
>REAG01000292.1 GCA_004294265.1 Cytophagales bacterium
ATTTTCACTAAACAATGCTAGTCTTCGTTTCCGTTATTTCTTAAGCGATAAAATGGCTTTTAGAACTAACTTTAGCTTAGATATTGCAAGTGAATCAAAAAAATTAGGTGGTGGAACTCAGTCTTCTACAAATGTTTCTCAAGGAACTTCAACAAGTGTTACTAACACTCTTACAGAAGGAAATGCTTCAAACAACACTTTAGGTTTTTCAATTATGCCAGGTTTAGAGTTTCACAAATCTGTTGCAAAAAGATTAGACGTTTATTATGGTGCAGTTTTAGACATTACATTGAAAAGCAAATCAGCAATGGCTGAAATTTCTAAATCAGGTCGTTCTGGCGCAGTTGGTGTAACTGAAGATTATTTCAAAGGAACTGAAAAGGTTGAAATTTCAGGTGCAAACTTTGATGATATTTCTAATGTTGAAATTAACGGAGCAACCTCTCCATCTGCTTCTTTATCTGGAACTGCATCAGGTACTGACAAAGGTTTTTTCAGACTTGGTCTTGGAGGTGTTTTAGGTACTGATTTTTATTTCATGAAAGGTGCATACATTGGTATTGAAGTAACTTACGGTTTAGGTATTAACACAAATTCGGCTGTTACTACAACCTTTAGCAGTGATATTCAACCTGTTGCATCTACAACTGTTAACTCTTTTAATTCTGTAGTTAATGACTCTCCATCTTCAGGAAGCTTTAACTTAGTTCCTAACACAACTGCGGCATTCCGTTTAGGTGTTAAATTCTAAAATATATAAAATTTTATTTTAAAAGGGAGGTTACAAAACTCCCTTTTTTTGTATTAAAATAAATTAACATTTAAAAAACAAAACAATGAAAACGAACTTACTTAAATTTATTAGTGTTTCGATGTTGGCATCAATTTTATTTTCTTGCTCAAACCAAGATAATACAACGCCAATGGGTCAAGCGGGTGGTACAACTGCTACAGTAAAAGATACAATAACTGCTGCAACAGAAACTGTGATACAGGCTTTGAAACCAGTTGTTGTTTCTCAATCAACTGATAATATGGTTATTGATGTAGCTGGTCAGAGAATAAATTTAGAAATTGTAGATGGACAATTAATGGCAAGCTGCGTTTCTAAAAATAAAGCAAATGGTGCAAGAGTTGCTCCAAGAGCATTTTCAGGAACTACAAATGCTGGTGCACCAGGAACGTGGTCTGCAATTGTTTTAAATGCAGATAAAAAAGGATTAATCGCATTGTCAAAAGAAATTAAAAAAAATGATGACGACAATATGTTTGAAACTTTATTTGGTGAAGAAGTTGGAGAAATATTCGGAAGTAGAGATATAGACGATGAATTTACTTTCAAACCAAAGATAAATACAAAAAAATTACCTAAAGGATTTTTTGCTATTGATGGTAAAATTTCTTCAAAAAGAAAAGCTGCAAGTTCAAATTCTGAGAAAAAGTTAGAAGAAAGAGATTCTAAAATTTCTTCTATTACAGCCGATGCAGCTTTAGCTGGCTTTTATATTGACGAATTCAAATATAATTATGTAGGTAGAGCTAAAAATGATCAATCTTGGTTTTTAGGAGTTTCTGAAATGCAGGATGAGGATGATAAAGACTCTAAAGATTACATTATAGGTAATGGTGTAAGATATCAAGGAGGTATGACTAAAAATTCTATTGCCTTTACCATGATGGTTGGTTTTGGAAAATCAAAAGATAATGATACAAGACCATCAAATATGTCTGGTATTGTTCTTGGAGTTGCAATGAAAGCAACAGGTAATATCAAAAATCCAACAACTGTAGATTTAGTTATTTTTGCAGGTGTATTCAATAGATTGAAATTGTAATCATTATAATTAATTTTACTAAAACACCTTGAATAGCTTTCGAGGTGTTTTTTTTTGTTTCAACAAAAAAATAATTTATATATTTTAATATTCATTTATATTTATTTACTTTTGCATCACAAAACTGATATTAATGAAGTTATTTATAAAAATTCTAATTTCTATTGTTTTACTTTCAAATATTGCATGCGATAAAAAAGTAGAAACAAATTCTGAAACTACTGCTGAATCAACTGAACAAAAAGACCAGAAATATGCCCGCATTTTGTTTGATGAAACTGAATTTAACTTCGGTAAAATAAATCAAGGCGATACAGTTAGGCATACATTTACTTTTAAAAATGACAGCGATGAACCGCTTTTAATTTCAAATGCTTCTGCTTCGTGTGGCTGCACCATTCCTGAATGGCCCAAAGAACCTGTTGCTCCGGGAGCAAGCGGTGTAATAACTGTTAAATTTAATAGCACAGGAAAATCGGGTGTTCAAAATAAAACGGTTATCGTAACAGCCAATACCTTACCCAACGTAACAAATGTATCGCTTAAAGGCGAAGTTGCTGTAGTTGCCAAAAAAGATTCAACTTCAAAAAAGTAAACTTAAACCAAATTCTTATATTTTATGTATTTAATCACATTCTTACAAGCACAACCTAACAACATGATTGCCAATGTAGTATTTATTGGTGTAATTATAGTTGTATTTTATTTCTTTATGTTACGACCACAACAAAAAAAGCAAAAAGAACAAAAAGCCTTTAGAGAAAGTATGAAAGTGGGCGATAAAGTAGTTACTATTGGTGGTGCTCATGGTAAAATAGTTGAAATAAATGCTGATACAGTAGTTGTTGATATCGACAGAGGTGTTAAGGTAACCTATGAAAAGTCTTCAATTTCGGATGAGTTAAGTAAAAAAGTTGCTTCTAAAGTATAAATAATGTTTTTTTTAATTCAAGGTTGTCATAAACTTTGATAATTATAGCATTTTTAATGTATTTTTTTTAAATTGCAAACTTAAATTTCAAGAATTTAAGTTTGCAATTATGATCTTTGTAGATGTAACGAACGATATAGCCTTCAGAAAAATATTTGGAAGTGAAAACAAGAAAAAATCTTTGATTTCATTTTTAAATGCGGTTATAAATTTGCCAGAAAACAGGTTAATTGTTAATGTTGAAATTACAAATCCTTACCAATTAGGCATTTTGAGTGGTGGCAAATCCACGATTGTAGATGTAAAAGCGAAAGATAATTTAAATAATGTTTTTATTGTAGAAATGCAAGTGGCGGAGGTTGAATATTTTCATAAACGCATCCTTTATTACACCTCTCAAAGTTATGTTTCTCAAATTAATTCGGGAGAAAATTACCAAAAACTAAAGCCTGTATATTTTATTGGTATTTTAGAGTTTGAAATTGGTAATAATCCTAATTATTTTAGTCGCCATACCGTTTTGGATGTTGAAACGAAAGAACAGGTAATTCAAGATGTAGAATTTAATTTTATAGAATTACCAAAGTTTACCAAAACTTTAGAACAACTAGAAACCAGCATTGATCAATGGACATATTTTATTAAAAATGCCCAAGATTTGAGTGTTATTCCAGAAAATGTACTTGATGAGGGATTAAAAGAGGCGTATAATGAAGCAAATAAACAAAGTTGGAAACCATTAGAGTTAGAGGATTATTTAAGACGCCAGTTAAAAGAAGGGGATGAGTTAAACAGAATTGAATTTGCTGTAAAAAAGGCTGTAAAAAAGGCTGAAATAAAGGCTGAAATAAAAGGGGAAATAAACGGAAAAAATGAAGAAAAGAAAAATGGCATTTTGAAGGCTTTAAAACGTGGAAAACTATCTTTGGAAGAGATAGCTGAAGATTTTGAGGTTTCCATAAAAGAAGTTTTAAAAATTAAAGCTGAAAATAATTTATAAATATTTTAACCGTAATATGGAAAATAATATCAAAAATATTTCAAAAGTTGAGCCAACCAAAATACGAACAAAATTAACAACAGTAGTTTCTTGTTTATTTGTAACATTGGTTTTTTGGATTTTTAATGCTTTAAGTCATGATAACACAACAATCATAAATTATCCTATTCATTTAGAAGTTGATAATAAAAATTTTATTTCTAAGGAAAGTAATAAAAAGAAAATAAAAGTAGAAGTTTCGGGTTATGGTTGGACTTTATTGAGACGGTCTTTTGGTGTTGGAAATGTTCCGATTGTTTTATATCCTAAAAATTTAATAAACAATAAATTATCGGTTCAAACCGTTGTAATGCCGATGTTGAAAGATAAGATTAATGATATTAAAATTATTCAAGTATTAGATGACACAATTTTATTTTATATTGCTAAAAGAAAAGTCAAAAAGGTTTTTTTAAAGCTTGATACCAAAAAAATATCCCTTCCATCAAAATCTATTATTGATGGCAAAGTTAATATTAGTCCAAATTTTATTGTTTGTTCGGGAATAGAAAATAATATTAATTTAATTCCTGATTCAATTTATTTTTCAATTCCTGATGAGTATATAGAAAATAAGTATAGTAATAATGTAGAAATAAAATATAGACCATTTTCTGATATTAGTTTAGAATATAATACTGTAAAAGTTGATTTTTTAATTTCTAAACAAAATGATTAAAGTTGGAATAACTGGCGGAATCGGTAGCGGAAAATCAATGGTTTGCAAGATTTTCAAGCATTTAGGAATTCCAATTTATGATAGTGATAACAGAGCACGATTTTTACAAGAAAATAATATTGAAATAATATCAAAAACTAAAGCACTTTTGGGATTAGAGTCTTATTTTGAAAATGGTTTGCTAAACAGAAATTATGTAAGAGAAATGGTTTTTTCAAATAATGATTTACGATTGAAATTAAATCAAATTGTGCATCCTATTGTGATAAATGATGCTTTAAATTGGTTTACTAATCAATATAATTTCCCTTATGCAATAAAAGAATCGGCTTTACTTTTTTCTGCGAATATTCATACTAAAATGGATGTAACTATTGCTGTTTTTTCTCCTTTAGAACTTAGAATACAAAGAATTTTAGAAAGAGATAAATCTAAAACTGAAAAAGATATTTTATCAATTATTGAAAGTCAAAAAGAACAAGAGAAAATGCTTGAAAATGCTGATTTTAAAATTTTTAATAACGAAAATCAATTAATTTTACCTCAAATTTTGTATTTAGATAAAGATATTAGAAATATTAAAGTTTAATTTAAAATATTTGAATGTGTTTAAAAAAAGAACTGTAAATTTTGATTTAAAAATAGATAATGAATAATATTAAATTTAAAGTTTGTGGAATGCGGAATGCTGAAAACATTCATCAAACTTCAAAAATCGAACCCGATTTTATGGGTTTTATTTTTTATGAAAAATCAAAACGGAATGCTGAAAACACATTAGATGCCAATATTTTTGATGAAATTCCACTTTCAATTTCAAAAGTTGGCGTTTTTGTAAATCCAACTTTAGATTTTATTTTAAAAATAAATGAAAAATTTCACTTTGATTATTTACAACTACATGGAGAGGAAACGCCAGAATTTTGTGAAAATTTACTCAAATATGGATTCAATATCATAAAAGCTTTTTCAATAGATATTAATTTTGATTTTAATACTTTGTTAGCATACAAATCTTGTGTTTCTTATTTTTTGTTTGATACTAAAGCCGATTTTCCTGGTGGAAATGGAATTAAATTTGATTGGAATATTTTAAAAAATTATCAATTAGATATACCTTTTTTTCTAAGTGGGGGAATAGATAGTTCAGATATTAGTAATATTGTAGAACTTCAAAAGAATATTTCATCTTTATTTGCAATTGATGTGAATAGTAAATTTGAAATCGAACCTGGATTAAAAGATGTGGATAAGTTGATTGATTTGAAATTAAAATTGAATTATAATTTTTAACAAAAACTTAATCTATGGTAATAAAAAACGAAAAACTACTTTTATTTATTTTAGCGTTCATCCAATTTGCTAATATTGTTGATTTTATGATAATGATGCCATTAGGACCGCAGTTGATGCGAGTTTTTAATATTTCGCCTGCCGAATTTAGTATTTTAGTTGCTTCTTATGCAATTAGTGCAGGAATTTCAGGTTTTATATCAGCTTTTTTTGTAGATAAATTTGATAGAAAAAATGTTTTATTAGTTGTTTTTATAGGATTTACAGTTGGTACTTTGGCTTGTGCTTATGCTCCAACATTTCAAATATTAATGTTTGCACGTATTTTTACAGGTATTTTTGGTGGATTGTTGAGCTCAACAGTTATGGCAATTGTGGGTGATGCCATTCCTAATGAAAGACGAGCAACTGCAATGGGAATTGTTATGGCAGCATTTTCTGTGGCTTCTGTGGTTGGAGTTCCTTTGGGATTATATTTAGCAAACGAATTTTCTTGGCATGCTCCTTTTTTATTTTTAGTAAGTATTTCTATTTTAATTCTAATATTAATTATTTTTTATATTCCATCAATGAAAACTCACATTGAAATAAAAACTACTAATACTAATCCTTTTCAAGTCTTTATAAATGTTTTAAATAACAATAATCAATTAATTGCACTTTTATTTATGTTTTTTTTGATGCTCGGGCAATTTACAGTAATTATTTTTATTAGTAAATTTA
>REAG01000293.1 GCA_004294265.1 Cytophagales bacterium
ATCATTGAAAGTTATTTTAAAAATTTTAATTTGAAAATAAAGATACTTTTAAGTGAATTTTAAGAAGAAAAAATGAATTTTAAAGGGAAGCCTAAATAAGTTTCGTTAAAATATTTATACAATCATAGATTTCTATTCGCATTTTTATTTTTTTTATATAAACTTGTTCTGGCAACTTAGATGATTCAATTTTTTATAAAAATTATTACCTATTATTCTATTAAACATAAATCGGAATTTTAAAAAAACTCAGAAAACATAAAAATAATTTCGTAAACTTACTTTTGGTTTTAATGCAATTCCAATCTATATCTAATGAAAAATGAAATGAAGCTGTTCGGTTTTTATTAGGATAGTTTTCTGAAAAACTACCATTGTCGTGTCCGCCCAACATTCCAAAAGCCGAATATCCTACACTTAAAAGTAACCATTTAGGAAAAATATTGGTTTTAAATAAAAAATTAGGACTTATATTTAACCAATATATTTGTCCGTTATAATCTTTAAAACATTGTGTAATAAAATCATACCCTAAAAGCTCAGGTCGGATGTGAGCTAAACCACTTTGCAAAAAACTAAATTTAGGTAATATTATAATTTTTTTAAAGAAAAAAAACTGAATATATGCCACCACTGAGCCTATTAAATTTACAATAAAATCGTAAATCGAAAATCCATAACCCATCGAAAATCCATCCATAATTTCGATAGGTAATAAAAAATAAAAACCAAAAATACCCGAATACCATCGAATGTGAATAGAATTAAGCTTTAAAAATTCTATGAAAACCCAACTTAGAACAAATGAGCTATAAAAATGCCCCATTTTGTCCATAAAAAGCCACTCTTTTGAGTCATCAAAAAAGTGAAAACTGCCAGACATTTGTTGGCTATACCACAAAATATAGAAAAAAAACCAAAAAAGTAAAAACACAACAAGACCAAAAAAAATACTTTTTGTTGTGTTTTGAATCATATTTTATGTTAAAATTATAGGAATAAAGGCATTAATTAAACCAATTTTCTTAAATTCAAAACCGAGCCGTAATGCAAATTTTCATGTCCATAATTATAAATAATGGCATCTTCAATGGTTTTCAATACAATTCCACTAGAAGTAGCATATTCCGAATAATTATTTAGTTTCTTACTATTATAATCATTTTCAAAAGCATCAGAAGTAAGTTTTAGATAAGATTTTATGATTTCAATATCTTGTAAACCATTCCAACTTTTAGGTGAAGAACCTTTTTTATAAAGTTCTATAAAATCGACCGGTATTAGCATATTTTGATTTGCTAATTTATAACATAAAATCTGTTGAGTGGCAACAATATGACCTACATTCCAAATTATATTATTACTTAATGGTGTTGGAATTTGATGTAATTGCTCAGTGTTTAAATGCGAAATAGCATCTAATATATTTTGCCTAATAGTTTGAGTTGCTTGAATTATAAACGACATTTTTTAAGATTTAAAAGATTAATAACCAATTTTTTGACGAACAATTTTAAGTTTTTCTTTTGCAATAACATTTGCTTTTTCAGCACCAATGGCAAGAATTGCATCTAGTTCTGGTAAGTTTTGCATATAAAAGTTAAATTTATCTCTTTCGGATTTAAAAGTTGATACTATTAATTCGTAAAGTTCGGTTTTGGCATGTCCGAAACCAAAATTTCCTGCCAAATATTTAGATTTAAGTTGTTCGATATTTTCCTGAGAAGCAAAAGAAGCATAAATTTTAAAAACTGTACAAGTATCAGGGTTTTTTGGTTCTTCTAAAGGAGTGCTATCTGTAACGATGCTCATAACGGCTTTTTTTAAATCTTTATCGCTCAAGAAAATATCAAGCGTATTTCCGTAAGATTTACTCATTTTTTGACCGTCAGTTCCTGGAATTGTCATCACATTTTGATTTACTTTTGCAAGAGGTACAGTAAAAGTTTCGCCATAGATATGATTGAACTTTTCTGCCAAATCTCTCGCCATTTCCAAATGTTGAATTTGATCTTTACCTACAGGCACAAAATCAGCATCGTATATAATAATATCACAAGCCATCAAAACTGGATAGGTAAAAAGCCCTGCATTAACGTCAGCCAGTTTTTCGGATTTATCCTTAAAAGAATGTGCATTTGCAAGCATTGGAAAAGGCGTAAGGCAACTTAAATACCAGCTCAACTCCGTAACGCAAGGCACATCGGATTGTCTATAAAGCAAGTTTTTTGAAGTATCATACCCAAAAGCTAGCCAAGCAGCAGCCACAGAATAGGTATTTTTTCGTAAAGTTGTGGCATCTTTTATAGTAGTGAGCGAGTGCATATCGGCAATAAACAAAAAAGATTCATTTTTTGAGTCTTTTGAAAGCTCAATAGCTGGCAAAATTGCCCCTAATATATTCCCTAAATGGGGCTGACCCGAACTTTGAATACCTGTAAGAATTCTTGCCATAAAGTTGTTTTTGTGTTTAAAAAGCAATTTATTAAGTTTCAAAAGTAAGTATTTTTTGAAAAATATGTTTTGAAAATGTTAAATAATTGAAAAAATGAAAAACAAAATTTTGAATTACAAAGAATTGAACTTTAAATTAAATTTTAAAATAATGTATAATCACTTGATAATCAATGATTTATATTGAAAATAATTATAAAAAGAATCATAAATTAAAAATTATTTAAAAAAAAGATTGACAAATAAATAACTACTATTATATTTGCATCCCGTTTCAAAAGCGAAACGGGTTAATTTATTGCAGAAGTAGCTCAGTTGGTAGAGCACGACCTTGCCAAGGTCGGGGTCGCGGGTTCGAGTCTCGTCTTCTGCTCAAAATTTTAATAAAGTGATTACTTGTAGGAGGGTTAATCAGTTTATTAAGATTTTGCCGGGATGGTGGAACAGGTAGACACGCAAGACTTAAAATCTTGTGGACGCAAGTCCGTGCGGGTTCGATTCCCGCTTCTGGTACTTATTATTCCTTAAATTCCCCAAAAATCTCTATCACTTTTTTCGTTCTAAATTCAAAAATATCTTTTAACTGTCCTTTTATTAATATTGCATTTGCAATATCTCCAATAAATCCAAAAGGAGGAACATAATTTACTATATCAGTCATCAAAACGCCTCCCTCAATTTGTTTAATTTGATGTTGGTGATGCCAAAGTGTATAGGGTCCAATTCTTTGTTCATCAACAAAAAATTCCAAATATTTTACTTGCGAAATTTCTGTAACCCATGTTAATTTTATTCCTAAAAGTGGACTTACTTTATAGCCAACAATCATGCCTGGATACATTTTTTCGGGTAAATTTTTAGTAATAATATCAAAACCCATGTGAGGAGGCGTAATTTCCTTTAAATTTTTTGGTGAGGAAATAAAATCCCATACCTTTTCCATGCTTGATGGAATTTTTTGCGTTTGTTCTAATGTATAAAATCCCATTTTAAAATATAATTTTTTTTATAGAACTCTTAATTTTGTTAAGTTGTTATAAATGTTTGAAAATTGATAGGTAAAAAAATAATTAAAATAGTTTTAGGATAACATAATCTTATTAAAATAAAAAAATATTGTTGATTTTAAAAATTGATTATTACTTAGTACTTATTTATAAATATAATCATTAATTTTATAGCATTATTATAAATATTATACTTGAAAAACTTCATTTCTACAATAAAATTAAATCCAATTCTATCTTTATTATTAGGAGGATTTTTACTTTCAATGGGTTGGTATATTCATCCTATATTCACATTTATAGGATTTTTCCCACTTTTTTGTGTGATTGATGCCAAAGAAATTAGTAATAAAAAATTATTTATTTCTTCTTATTTAATGTTTTTATTTTGGAATGTAGTTTCTACTTGGTGGATAGTAAATAGCACTTGGATTGGAGCATTTTTAGCATTTGTTTTGAACAGTTTATTGATGTGTTTACCTGTAATGCTATCAAGATATGTCTTTAAAATTGAATCATTTAAGAAACTTTTACAGTCCTTTAAATTAGTAGTTTTTTTGATTTTTTGGATTAGTTTTGAATATTTACACATGCAATGGGATTTGACTTGGCCTTGGCTTAATTTAGGCAATACTTTCTCAAAAGCTCATTATTTAGTTCAATGGTATGACATTACGGGTGCTTTGGGCGGAAGTTTTTGGGTTGTACTTATCAATATTTTAATATTTAGATTATCAGTCAAATTTAACTTTAAGAGATGTATTATTTTGGTTATTTCATTTAGTTTTCCTGTTCTAATTAGTTTGATTAATTATTACTTCAACTCAGATAGAGGTATTGAAACAGAAGTTGCAGTTGTTCAGCCCAATATCGATCCACATGAGGAAAAATTTAGTGGTACTTCAAGATTTATTCCTTACGAAACACAGTTGAATCGTTTATTAGATTTATCTAAGAAAGCAATAACTGTAAATACAAAATTTATTTTTTGGCCCGAAACTTCTATTCCACAAAGTTATGATGAAGATTTGATGAGTACGCAACCTGATATTTTTAAAATCCGTGATTTTTTAGGATTATATCCAAACCTTTCTTTGATTGCAGGGGCTGATTCTTACAAAATTTATATGAAAGAGTTTGATAAATTAAATACTTCACGCTATCAAGAAGGCGTAGGATGGTATGATTATTTTAATACGGCCGTGTTTATGAGTCCAAATAAAAAAATGGAATTTTATCATAAATCAAAATTAGTTCCTGGGGTTGAATGTATGCCATTTCCTGTTTTAACCAAGTATTTGAATACTTTGGCAGGCGATTTAGGGTTTATTCCTGGCAGTTTAGGAACTCAAATGGCTCGAACAAATTTTATAAATAAAAATAATTCTTCAGTTGCTCCTATTATATGTTATGAATCAATATTTGGAGAATTTGTTTCAAAATATGTTAAAAATGGTGCTAATTTCTTAACTATTATTACCAATGATGGTTGGTGGGGCAATACACCTGGACATACACAACATTTAGGATTTGCCAGATTAAGAGCCATTGAAACTCGAAAAAGCATTGCTAGAGCCGCCAACACAGGTATTTCTTGTTTTATTAATCAACGTGGTGATATTTATGAAGAATCAAAATATGGTGTTGAGGATGTGAAAATATCTAAAATAAAATTAAATAATATTCTTACATTTTATGTTGAAAATGGGGATTATATAGGTATAATTTGTGTATTTGTATCTTTATTACTAATATTGTTGGCAATAATTTTTAAATTATTTATTAAATGATGCACTTACAAAATATTACTTTAAAAATGGCATCAATAGTGGATGATGCATGCAAATTTATTCAGCGAGAACTTAAGAATTTTGATAAAACAAAAATTGAATTTAAAGGTCACGAAAGCAATATGGTTTCGTATGTGGACAAAGAAGCGGAAAAAATTTTAGTTGAAGGATTAAGCAGAATATTACCTGAAGCTGGATTTATTACAGAAGAAGAAACGGTTTCGCAAGAGCGAAAAGATCTTATGTGGATTATCGACCCGTTGGATGGAACTAACAATTTTATGCACAAAGTACCTATTTATTCTTGCAGTGTGGGATTGATGAAAGAAGGAAAAATGATTGCAGGCGTTATTTTAGACCCAAACCGAGATGAGTGTTTTTATGCTTTCAAAGGCGGTGGAGCTTGGTGCAATGACTCAAGAATTCAAGTTTCGCAACCGCAAACGCTTTCTAAATGTATGATAGCAACTGGAATTCCTTTTTATGACTTTGAAAAGCTAGATTCTTACATTAATATTTTAAAAAAATTAATGAAAAATTCGCACGGATTACGCAGATGTGGTAGTGCTGCGATTGATATGGCATGGGTAGCTGCAGGTAGATTTGATGGTTATTTTGAATATAATATCAACTCTTACGACATTGCGGCTGGCTGTATTATTTTGCAAGAAGCTGGCGGAAATGTTACTGATTTTAAAGGTGAAAATAATTATATATTTGGAAAAAATATCGTTGCAAGTTGTGGCGGACATATCCATAAAGAGTTTCAAGAAATTATAGCCAAAGAATGGTTTTAAAAAATAAGTATGAAAATAAAAAAAATAATTCTAATTAACGTATTCCCAATTTTATGTTTTTCTCAATCATTTTTATTGCCTGAAAATGATCAATTTTACACCATAGTTCCTAAAGATGCAGAAGCTGAAAAAGTAAGTTCTGGCTATTTATTTACTGAAGGTCCAGTTTGGGATAAAGTAAATCAATGTTTATATTTTAGCGATATTCCAGCTAATATTATCTATAAACTAAATGAATTTAACGAAAAATCTATTTATCATACACCTTCTGGAAATTCAAATGGATTAACTTTTGATAGAGAAAATCATTTAATAGTTTGCGATCAATTTAACAAACGAGTTGCGAAATTAAAGCATGGAAAATTACACACTATTGTTTCAAAATTTGAAGGTAAAACTTTTAATAGTCCAAACGATGTAGTGATGCGAAAAAACGGAAGTTTTTATTTTTCTGATCCGCCTTACGGGCACTTTCAATACAACAAAGACTCAAAAATGCAAATCAATTATACAGGATTGTATTTTTATGATCATCACAAATGCACTTTAATTGATTCAACTTTAATACGAGCAAATGGTGTTTGTCTTTCACCTGATGAAAAAAAATTATATGTAGCTCAATCAGAATTTAATTGGCTTTGGAAAGAATATATTTTAAATGAAAATGGAACTGTTAAAAGTTCTAAAATATTTTTTGAATCGGATAAAATTACTGGCAATCCTGACGGTATAAAGGTGGATGAAAAGGGTTTTATTTATGCTACTGGCAACAATGGAATTGTAATTTTCAGTCCTGAAGGAAAAATGTTAGGAACGATTGTAATAGCCGAAAACCCTTCAAATTTGGCTTGGGGAGGAAAAGATTTGGATTATTTATATATTACAGCACAAAAAAGTATTTATAAAATCAAGTTAAATACTAAAGGTTTCTTGCATTATTAAAACTATGGAAAATAGATCAAACAAGTTAGAACTTTTAGATGCCAACAACATTCCGACAGCTGATTTATTTCAAAATTTAAAAGAATTAAATATAATAAATACATATTTAGGCGGACATAAAATTACAATAAATGCCTTATCTAAATTAAGTCTAGAAAAAAATAAATCTTACACTTTAGTAGATGTGGCTTGCGGAGGAGGAGATTCTTTGAAAGCTATGGCAATTTGGGCAAGAAAAAATAAAATAAAAATAAGATTTACAGGTATAGATTTAAAAAATGATTGTATTCTATATGCCAAAAATCATTGTAAAGATTTTCCTGAAATCAGTTTTATTACTTCTGATTTTAGAGATGTAAGTCAAAAATTTGACATTACTACATGTGCCCTTTTTTGCCATCATTTAAAAGATGTGGAAGTAATACATTATTTGAAATGGTGTGTTTCACATTCAAATAAGCACTTTATTATTAACGATTTACACAGAAATTGGATTGCAAAAACTAGCATTTCAGTTTTAACATATTTTTTTTCAAAATCATACTTAGTTAAAAATGATGCTCCACTTTCGGTAGCTAGAGGATTTATCAAAAATGAATGGGAATATTTTTTAAAACATGCCAATATTTCAAACTACTCTTTAAGTTGGAAATGGGCTTTTAGATATGTTATAATTGTAACGATTTAATCATAAAATTACTTATTTTAGGATTTAAAAAACAAAACAATTTTTAGCTTTTTTATTTTCCAAAACATTAGAACTCTTTTATAAGTAATTATTAATAAAATAAACTAAAAATGACTTCCATTTCATCCATTGGCATTGCTTTACCTTCTCACAAAGTGGATATTTTGGGTGTTTTTAATTTTATGAAATCTTACTGCTTATGGTCTGAAGATGAATCTGCGAAATATAAATTATTGTATTTAAGAAGCGGAATAGAGTATAAATATAGTGTTTTGTCAGATTTCTATCAAATTCCAAATGCAAATAATTTTTTTAATAAAAATGAAAATCAAACAACTCATTCACGATTAGAAATTTATAAAAAGGAAGCTATTCAATTGGCTATTAATTCAACTTTTGACGCATTAGGAAAAAACTATGATTTTTCATCCATTACGCACCTAATAACGGTGAGTTGTACTGGTTTTTGGGCACCAGGTTTGGATATTCAGTTGGTAAAAGAACTTGGTTTGAAAACAAATATTGAGCGAACTTCTGTCAATTTTATGGGTTGTTATGCTGCCATTCATGCCTTAAAAATGGCTTATTATATTTCAAAATCGAATAAAAATGCTAAAATATTGATAGTTTCGGTTGAGCTTTGCACTTTGCATTTTCAAGCAAATAACACTATGGATAATATAGCTGCAAACTTACTTTTTGGAGATGGAGCTGCCAGTGTTTTGATTGAAAATGACGAAAAAAATCCTTTAAAAATAAAAGAATTTTATTCAGATTTAGATTTATTGGCAGAACAATATATGAGTTGGAATATCGCTCAAAATGGCTTTGAAATGACTTTAGCAAAAGAAATTCCTGAAGTTATTGAAAGAAATATAACAAAATTCGTTCGCTCATCACTCAATAAAAGTAATATTGACTTAAAAGATGTTGAAAATTGGGCTATTCACCCTGGCGGTAGAAAAATTTTGGATACAATTAAAAAATCTTTTTCATTAAATGAGATACAAATTATTGAATCTTACCAAACATTAAAAAATTATGGTAATATGTCCTCCGCCACTATTTTATTTGTTTTGAAAGAAATTTTAGAAAAAAAACTAAATAAACCTATTTTTTGTGCCGCTTTTGGACCCGGTTTAACCATGGAATCGATGGTTTTGGGCATTTAATAAAAAATGTTTCAAAGGTTTTAGTATAATTATTGTCTATTTTTATTATTTTCGCACCTCAAAAGTTAAAATATGGATAAGCAGATTATATTTTCAATGTCGGGCGTTTCAAAAACGTATCCGCCAAAAAAACAAGTATTAAAAGATATTTATCTTTCTTTTTTTTACGGAGCTAAAATTGGTATTTTAGGTTTAAATGGCTCTGGAAAGTCCTCTTTATTGAAAATTATTGCAGGTGTAGATAAAGAATATCAAGGCGATGTGGTTTTTTCTCAAGGTTATACAGTAGGATATTTGGAGCAAGAACCAAAATTAGACGATACAAAAACGGTTCGCCAAATAGTGGAAGAAGGCATGCAAGCAACTGTGGATTTATTGAAAGAATTTGAAGATATAAACCTCAAATTTGCAGAAGAAATGACCGATGATCAAATGACTAAACTCATTGATAGACAGGCAGCTGTGCAAGAAAAACTTGATTCTATCAACGCTTGGGAACTCGACACAATGCTAGAAAAAGCGATGGATGCTCTTCGTTGTCCTGACCCCGAAGCGATGGTAAAAAACCTTTCGGGTGGCGAAAAAAGAAGAGTAGCTTTATGCAGATTATTACTTAAAGAACCTGATGTTTTGCTTTTAGATGAGCCAACAAACCATTTAGATGCTGAATCTGTAAATTGGTTAGAGCAACATTTACAGCAATATAAAGGCACAATTATTGCCGTTACGCATGATCGTTATTTCTTAGATAATGTTGCAGGCTGGATTTTGGAGCTTGATAGAGGCGAAGGAATTCCTTGGAAAGGAAATTATACCTCTTGGCTTGAACAGAAAAAAGACAGATTAGCCAAAGAAGAAAAAACCGAATCTAAACGTCAAAAAGTTTTAGAAAGGGAATTAGAATGGGTAAGAATGGGAGCAAAAGGAAGGCAAGCAAAAGGGAAAGCTCGTTTGCAAGCCTACGATAAAATGGTGGGTGAGGACATGAAAGAAAAAGAGCAAAAATTAGAGCTTTTCATACCGAATGGAAAGCGTTTAGGCTCTAAAGTAATTGAAGCGAAAGGCGTTAAAATGGGTTTTGGCGATAGATTATTGTATGATAATTTGAATTTTAATTTACCTCAAAATGGAATTGTTGGGATTGTAGGACCCAATGGAGCTGGAAAAACAACACTTTTTAAACTCATTACTGGGCAACTTAAACCACTAGCAGGAACATTTGATGTAGGAGAAACCGTTGAAATTTCTTATGTAGATCAAGAACACGATCAACTAGATGGCTCAAAATCAGTTTTTGAAGCCATTTCGGGCGGAACTGAGCTTATGATGTTGGGCGGCATTCAAGTAAATGCAAGGGCTTATGTAAGTAAATTTAATTTTTCGGGTGGAGATCAAGAGAAAAAAGTGGGTGTACTTTCGGGTGGAGAACGCAATAGAGTACATTTGGCAACTTCTATCAAACAAGCGGCAAATTTATTGCTGTTGGATGAGCCAACCAACGATTTGGACGTAAATGCCATTCGTTCACTTGAGGAAGCTTTGGATAATTTTGCTGGTTGTGCAGTAATAATTTCGCATGATAGATGGTTTTTAGATAGAGTTGCTACCCATATTTTGGCTTTTGAAGGCGATTCGGAAGTGTATTGGTTTGAAGGTAACTATCAAGATTATGAAGAAAATCGTAAGAAACGCCAAGGAAATACTGAACCCAAAAAAGTAAGATATAGAAAATTAGTATAGTATATTTTAAAACTGTTCAAGTTTTAAAATTTGGACAGTTTTAAATTATTATTTTTTTGATTATCAAAACAAAATTTTTAAATTAAAGTATAAATTTTTAAGATTGTTTTATAATAAAAATTCACACTATATATTTGTAAAATATTTCGTAAATAATTAAAATATCAGTAAGAATGAGTAAAAATATTTACCAATTAAGAATTATCGCAACCGATGCAGCCAATAAAATTGAACGAATGCCATATAGGGTTATTCAATTTCATAAAGATACTAATTTGATGCAATTGGCTCAGCATATTTTGAAAGCGTTTAGCTTTAAAATGAGCGAACCATTCGGATTTTACTCTGATCCTGATATTTGGATAAAATCAGAACATAAATATGAACTTTTTGAAGATGATCCTAAAAAAAACACCCTTAAAAATACCTTTATTGACGAAATTTTCGACTTACAAAAAGAGTTTTTATTTATTTATGATTATTTAGAAGAGCATCGTTTTTTAATAATTTATGAAAAAATGGTGCCAACTCGAAACTCAATTACTTATCCCGATTTGATTGAAAGTTTGGGAGAAAGCAAGCATCACAGCGATACTTCTTTTACAGATAATGACGATAACGATGAACCTAGATTTGCTTCAAAAAAGAAAACTGGCGGAATGCGAGACGAATTTGATGATATTGACGATGACGATTTGAGTAATTTGAACGGTAGAGAAGGTTTTGGAGATAATGACGATGACGAAAGTTTTGATGACGACCAAGGCGATGAATTTGACTTAGATGAATTTGGAAGTAGCGGTGGCTATGAAGAAGAATAAATAAGTATGAAAAATACCACTTATATTTCAATATTTGCTTCAGGATCTGGATCAAATGCCGAAAATATTATTTTGCATTTTAAAAACCATCCACGCATCAAAATAAATCATATATTTTGCAATAAACCTAATGCTTTTGTGTTGGAAAGAGCAAAGAATTTGAGAATTGACTCTACTTTATTTTCAAAACCCGATTTTTATGATTCAGATGTAGTATTAGAAAAACTAAAAACTTTAAATACAGATTGGATTGTGCTTTCGGGTTTTTTATGGCTTACACCAAAAAATTTAATTGAAAATTTTAAAAACAAAATAATTAATATTCATCCCTCTTTATTACCAAAATATGGAGGAAAAGGAATGTATGGAAATTATGTTCACGAAGCAATAGTTGCCAATAAAGAAACAGAAACAGGCATTACCATTCATTTTGTGAACGAGAAATACGATGAAGGAAAGATAATATTACAAGCCAAAACAAAACTATTTCCTTCGGACAGTTCATCTATGGTTGCTCAAAAAGTTCATAAATTGGAATATGAATATTTTCCAAAAACAATAGAAAAAGTAATATTAGAAAGTTATTTATAGTCAAAAAAAGATATAGACAAAATAAAATTTACTAAAAATCAAATTTTTTATATCATTTTTATTTAAAAATTTGGGTAATTAAACATATAACGATTATGTTTGTAATTCAATAAAAGACTTAGATGGCTGCTGAACTTCCTATAAATTATTTTCCTATATTTTTGCAGTTTTTATTTGCTTCAGGTTTTGTGGTATCAACTATGGTTGGTACACATTTTTTAGGACCCAAACGCAATACTAAAAATAAACTTGATGCCTTTGAGTGCGGCATTGAATCTGTTGGAAATGCAAGAAGTCCGTTTTCAGTAAAATATTTTTTAACCGCAATTTTGTTTGTGCTTTTTGATGTAGAGGTTA
This sequence comes from Cytophagales bacterium, assembly GCA_004294265.1. Taxonomy (GTDB): domain Bacteria; phylum Bacteroidota; class Bacteroidia; order Cytophagales; family UBA9547; genus REAG01. The sequence continues at coordinate 12,360 of REAG01000293.1, forward strand.
TTTTTATGTATCCATGGGCGGTAAATTTCAGAGAATTAGGACCAGATGGATTTATTGAAATGCTTATTTTTATGTCATTTTTGCTTTGTGGTTTCTTTTATGTAATCAAAAGAAAAGCTTTAGATTGGGAATAGAAATTAGTTAACTATTTTTCTTTCTATACTCTGCTG
>REAG01000294.1 GCA_004294265.1 Cytophagales bacterium
CTGGTACAGTTATGGGTGGATTGAATGCCACCTCAATTGCAGGAAATTATGCATTAGGAATGTTTTCAATTACGAATGTAACTTACTAAAACTAAGTTTTTGTAATGCTAAAATTTAGTATTATTTTAACTTTTATTTTATTTTCTTGCAAACACTCAACTCAAGAAAATATTATACCAAATATAGAAAGCACTGATATAATTTCTGTGCCTTCTTACTTTGGTGTTTTACCTCAACCTACTTATAATATTGCAACCAAAGAAGGTATTGAGTTAGGTAAAAAACTTTTTTTCGACCCAATTTTATCATCTAATAATCAAGTTTCCTGCGGCACTTGCCATTTACCTGAATTTGCTTTTGCAGAACCAAATACTATTTTTTCAACTAAAGGAGTTAGCAAAAAAGAACTACACCGCCATACACCTGCACTTTTAAATTTAGCTTGGCATAATGGTTTTTTTTGGGATGGGGGAGCAACAAGCCTTGAAGCTCAAGCTTTTGGACCAATTACACACGCAGACGAAATGAATCAAAACCTTCGAGAATTAGTATTGGAACTTAAAAAAAATAATCAATATGTTGATTTATTTAAAAAAGCTTTTCCGTCTGACACAATATCATCTCAAAAAATAGCATTTGCACTTTCTCAATTTCAAAGAAGTATTATTTCAGCTAAATCTAAATATGACTCTTACTTAAAATTAAAAGATTCAACGGTTTTTAGTCTTTTAGAATGGAAAGGATATAAATTATTTTTACTTAAATGCGAATCATGTCATAAAGAACCTTTTCTTACTGATTTTAGTTATAATAATAATGGTTTAGATAGCACTTTCACAGATATTACTCATGAAGAACTTTTTAAAGGAAGATATAGAATTACCTTAGATTTAAAGGATTTAGGTAAATATAAAACTCCTTCTTTACGAAATATTATGCTTACAGCACCTTATATGCACGATGGAAGACTTTCTAATATTGATGACGTTTTAGAGCATTACAGTCAAAAAATTAAAAAATCACCAACTTTAGATGTTTTTCTTACAAATAAAATATCATTATCAATGGAAGAAAAAAATAATTTAAAAGCATTTTTAAATACTTTGACAGACTTATGAATTGGTAATAAATTTATAAATTGAATTTATGCAATAATAATTTTTGGCAAATTTGTTTTACATGATTTCGTTTGTAACAAAAGCATGTAAAATTTGTTTTTTAGTTTCAAAGTTCATAATCCCTATTTTATTTGCATTATCTTTTTTGCTTATTGAAAAGAATAAAATTTCGTTTTCAGAAATAAGCTGTGAGTTTTGTGGACAGATGAGATAGGAATCGTCAGATTTATCTAAAATTAATTGGCGATCCAATTTCCCATCTCTGTCAATAGTAGCAAGTGTAAATTCTGTTTCTTCTGTAAATTTAGTTACGCTAGGCTCAGAAATATTTTTAATCTACATGTTTTCTCTATTGTCATTATAAAAAAGGTAGAGTTTCCCCTTTATGTATGCCGAAAAGAAAGATAGCATTTCTCTTAATCTTTTATTTCGCTTTGTATTTCTTATAAGTACAAACATATAATTTGTTTGTTCATTAAGTCTTAATCGCCCTCGTTTGTAACGGGGGTAGTCGAGAAAATCGTTTTTAACGACCCTACTCGCCCTGGTTAGTAACGGGGGTAGTCGAGAAAATCGTTTTTAACGATTATAATAAAACAAAAAGTCCATATATTTTTATCAAAAACAAGCAGCTCCTAACCTTGTTTTGCAAACCACTATCCGTAGTCTTTTTAGCGTTGGTTTTGTGCGTAGCAGACTACCCACTTGACCTTCAGCAGTTGTACAGTTTAGTGCTAAGATTGTCAAACGCCAGATAAAAGAGTATTTTTAATCCTCAAAAAAATATATTCATTTTGTAAAATGGCATTTGAAAAAGAAAATTTGTCCTTCATTATTACTTCATTCGTAACGAATTTTAATGAAAAGGATTTAACTTATTTCATCAAAAGCCGCTTCTAGTGAAAGTTTGTAGATGTTACGAATAATGTTTTGACACTTTAAAAATAATTAATAACTTATAATTATGTGTATATCCTTGTTGATAAAAGAATGATTATATTAAGTAAATTGAGTATAATTTTGAAACATGGAAATGCAAGAACTAACACAAAGAAAAACTTTAAAGCCAAAAACATCTGCCATATTACTCGAAAATATGGGCAGAGTGCCACCCCAAGCCCTCGATTTGGAAGATGCTGTGTTGGGTGCTTTATTAATTGACAAAGAGGCCTTATCGAAAGTTTCAGATTTTTTGAGAGTAGAAGCATTTTATTCCGACAAAAATCAACATATATATAAGTCTATCTTATCACTTTTTTCAAAATCGGAACCCGTAGATTTACGAACGGTAGTAAACGAACTTCGACTTTCAGGAAAACTCGAAGCCGTGGGCGGTCCATTTTATGTTTCAGAACTCACTTTAAAAATTCTTTCATCAGTCAATATTGAGTTTCATGCTCGTTTGTTGGTGCAATATTCACTCAAACGAACACTTATAAGCGTATCGTCCGAAATTCAAACCAGTTCTTTTGACGACACAAAAGATGTTTTTCATATTTTAGACCATGCCCAACAACAGCTTTTTGAAGTTTCGGAGCAAATGCAAAAGAAAAACTTTTTGGCTTCCGAAGGTTTGGTAGAATTGGCATTGAAAGAAATAGAAGAAAAAAGAAAATCAAAAGACGGATTAACAGGCGTTCCTAGCGGTTTCACTGCTTTAGACCGACTTACTTCGGGATGGCAAAAATCAGATTTAGTAATCATTGCCGCACGCCCTGCCATGGGAAAAACTGCATTTGTGCTTTCTACAGCTCGAAATGCAGCCGTTGAACACGGACATTCTGTGGCTATATTTTCGTTAGAAATGTCGAATGTGCAGCTTATGTTACGTTTGATTTCTTCGGAAGCCGAAATAGAATCTGAAAAAATAAAAAAAGGAAGGCTAGAAGATTACGAATGGATACAACTTTCTAAAAAAGCTGGAAACATTGCCAAAGCTAAAATATTTATTGACGACACACCCGCATTGAGCGTTTTGGAACTTCGTTCTAAATGCCGAAGATTAAAATCTCAATTTAATGTAGAGTTAATCATTATTGATTATATGCAACTAATGAGTGGCGACACAGGTTCAAAATCAGCAAGCGGCAATCGAGAGCAAGAAATTGCCTATATTTCTCGCTCGCTGAAAGGATTAGCAAAAGAATTAAATGTGCCAGTAATTGCACTTTCGCAGTTGAGCCGTGCCACCGAATCAAGAGGTGGCGATAAAATTCCGCAACTTTCCGATTTGAGAGAATCAGGTTCTATCGAGCAAGATGCCGATATGGTTATGTTCATTCACAGACCTGAATATTACGGATTAACCGAAGATGCAGACGGGATGCCAGTGGCGGGTGTAGGAAATATTATTGTTGCAAAACACCGAAACGGACCCACAGACACCGTCAAACTAAGATATATTGGTAAGTTTACCAAGTTTTGTGACTTTGAAGATGGTGTCGGATTCGACTCCCCTACTAGCGATATTAACATGGGCTTCCCCGATGTTAAAGGACAAGGTTTTGGACAAAACGAAGTAAGAATGCCTTCAAAAAACTGGGATAATAAAGATAAAAATAAAGGCATAGATTTAGGAAGAGCCAGCGATTATGATATGCCTCCGCCATTTTAAAATTAATTCATTAAAACCATATATACCTAGCTTTGGTTTGTCTTTCATACTACATTAAATAAATATTGGTTATCTCAAATAATGAAAAAATTCCAAATAAAAGAATTAGATAAAAGTAAGATTAATAATTATCAACATATCATTGATACCAAAACAAAACCTTTAGGAGCATTAGGATTTTTAGAAAAAATTGGATTACAAATTTGCTTAATTCAAAACACATCAAAACCTCAAATTATTACACCACAAATGTATGTTTTTGCTGCCGATCATGGTATTGCAGAAACGGGTGTAAGTCCGTTTCCGCAAAAAGTAACCACCCAAATGGTTTATAATTTTATGGGAAACGGAGCCGCCATAAATATATTTTGTAATCAAAATAATATAGAGCTTTTTGTAGTCGATTCGGGAGTTAAACATATTAACTATCAAGTAATTACAGAAAATAATCATTTCATAAAAGCTTCTTTAGGAAAAGGCACAAAGAACTTTTTAACGCAACCCGCCATGACGCAAAAAGAATGTTTGGAAGCCATCAATAATGGATCAGAAATTTTAAATAAAAACAAAAAAAATAGTACGATTGTAGGATTTGGAGAAATGGGAATAGGCAACACTTCTTCAGCTGCACTTTTGATGCATTATTTTACTAATATTACTTTAGAAAAATGCGTAGGAAGAGGTACAGGACTTGATGATGAAGGACTTAAAAAGAAAATTGAACTTTTAAAAACTTCAAAAAATAATGCACCACAAATTCAAAATCCACTTGAAATATTAAGTTATTTTGGAGGATTTGAAATTAATATGATGGTGGGAGCCATGTTACAAGCCGCAGAAAACAAACAAATACTTTTGGTGGACGGATTTATAGCAACAGCAGCCTTTTTAGCAGCTTTTTCAATCGAACCATTGGTAAAAGAATACGCTATTTTTTGTCACCAGTCCGATGAAAACGGTCATCAATTTATGTTAGAATATTTAAAAGTTGAACCTATTTTAAATCTAAACTTACGACTTGGCGAAGGAACAGGTTGTGCCCTTGCTTTGCCTTTGGTTCAAGCAAGCGTAAATTTTATTAATCAAATGGCAAGTTTTGAACAAGCAGGTATTGAAAACAGAGTTTAAATTTTTAAAATTAAATATGAAATTAAAATGATTACAATTAATTTAGCAAAATAATATTATAAATAAATGATTGTAGTTACAGGAGCGGCAGGTTTCATTGGAAGTTGCCTTATTTCGAGATTGAATGCCGATTTTTTTAACTATATAATTGCCGTTGATGATTTTTCGATTTTAGGAAAATTACCAAACTTACAAAATAAAAAAATAAGACAAAAAGTTGAAAGAACACAATTTTTTGAATGGTTAAATCAAAACTACAAGCACGTAGAATGTATTTTTCATATTGGGGCAAGGACCGATACTACCGAATTTGACACAAAAATTTTTGAAGAATTAAACGTAAATTATTCAAAAAAAATATGGAATGCAGCCATTGAATATCAAATTCCTGTCATTTATGCATCTTCTGCCGCCACTTATGGACTTGGCGAAAATGGATATGAAGATGACGAAACAAAAATCCAAACTTTAAAACCCTTAAATCCTTATGGAGATTCAAAAAATGAATTTGATATTTGGGCTTTGCAACAAAAGAAAAAACCGTTTTTTTGGGCAGGATTAAAGTTTTTTAATGTGTATGGACCAAATGAATATCATAAAAGTAGAATGGCATCTGTGATATTTCATACTTTTAATCAAATTAATAATTCAGGGAAATCCAAACTTTTCAAATCGCATAATCCCGAATTTAAAGATGGCGAACAGTTACGAGATTTTATTTATGTTAAAGACGTGGTTGAGGTTTGTATGTTTTTACTAAATCATAGAAAAAATTCGGGTATTTATAATTTAGGAACGGGTAAAGCACGTACGTTCTTGGATTTAGCTAAAAATGTTTTTAAGAGCTTAGATAAACCCGAAAATATCGAATTTATTGAAACTCCCATTGATATTAGAGATAAATATCAATATTTTACAGAAGCTAAAATGCAAAAACTAATCAATATAGGCTATAAAAAGCCATTTCATTCGCTTGAAGACGGAATTAGCGACTATGTAAATAATTACTTAAAAAAAACTATTTATTACTGAAATTAGTTTTAAACTTAAATTATATAACATCTAAAGCTTTTAAAAAATGAATAGTTCTAAAGAATCTATTAAAGAAATTTATGGAAATAAATTACGAGTTAGAGCCTGCGGAATACATATCAAAGAAAATAAAATATTACTCATAAAGCACTCAAGTATAAACCAATCAGGAGTTTTTTGGAGTCCGCCAGGCGGAGGAATTAATTTTGGAGAACCCGCAACTGTTGCACTTAAAAGGGAGTTTTTAGAAGAAACAAACCTCAATATAAAAGTTAAATCACATCTTTTTAGTTATGAATATATCAAAAATCCATTGCACGCTTTAGAATTATATTTTGAAGTAGAAATTTTAGGTGGAAAATTAGAAATTGGTTTTGACCCCGAAATGGAAAACCGAAAACAAATATTATTAGAAGCTATATATCTTTCATTAGAAGAAATTCTAAAAATGCCCAAAGGCGATTTTCATCCAATTTTTAATGAAATTGAAAACTTAAATGATTTTTTTAAACTTAAATCAGTTTTTATTCAATAATTATTACTGATATGTTAAATTATTTTTTATTTAAAATAAATAATTCTAATTTGCAAATT
>REAG01000295.1 GCA_004294265.1 Cytophagales bacterium
TTAAAAACGCTTATTTTACTTGAAAATTCAAAGAAATAATGGTTATTTGAGTTTTTCAGCAGACCCTAATTACAATTCCTTTTTAACTTTTCCCCATTGGGGAAATAAGAAAGGGGTTTTCTAAAAATTTAATTATAAATATTTAGTGGACTCAATATAAGTAGATTTTACTTCAAAAAAAGTAAAATTTAATTTTCTAATTTAATTTTCGAGTTATCCACTGTAAGGATTTTAGAGACTTTGGTCTAAAATCCTTGCACTTCAAGTATTCGTAAATTATTAAAATATCCATTATCTTTAAAATTTTAAAGATAAATTAAAGATTTTAGTTTATCAGCAAACTCTAATTAATGTTAGAAAAGCTCACTTAAATATTTCAATTAAAATGCCCACCTCTAACCCAATTTATGCTACGAAACCACAGAATCCAGAAGGAGGGGGACGTCCTAATTTTATGAAATATTAATAATTAATTAAAGTTAAAATACTTATCTAAGCTTATCATCTATCTATTTTTATTAGAAAATATAAGTCATATTATCTAATTTTAAATTATTGAGCATAAAAAAAGGAATGAAAACATTTCCATTCCTTTCAAAAAAACATAAATTAATTTTACCAAAAGTCTGATGGAGAAATAACGTGAGCTCTTGGATCAATTCTGTAACCTAACATAATTTCAAAAGATCCATTACTTCTCGCTCTTAAACTTCCATTGATTGTATAATCATAGGCTAAACCTATTTCATATTTTTTATCAATTAATACACCGAAAAGAACTGAAAAGGCATCAGATGAACGATAAGATAAACCACCCCAAATCATATTTTTGTATCTAACTTTAGTATTCAAATCAATCGAAAGGCTTGAAACCGAAACGCCAAGAGTTGGTCTAACTAATATAGAAGGAATAACAGCTATTTCTTTATTGGGGTGAAACATAGCACCAACTGTTAAGAAATAATGTTGTTTTAAACTATTTGAAACCGACTTAGAAGCATTTACTACGTCTTTATAAGCTGAAGAAGATGTTCCAAAAGGTACTACATCAAGAATAGAAAAACCAGCATACCAATATTTGTGATACAACCATGTTCCAAAACTTACTGTTGGTAATAAAGTACTTAAATCAACTGCTCCATTCACAGTTGCAGCACCTGTCGAACCATCAGAATATCTAATTCTATCACCATTTACCGACCATTGTCTTACACCAACAAAAGCACCAAAAGACATTCTTAACTTTTTATTTAAACTCATATCATAGGTGTAAGAACCTTGTACTGTAATATGGCTAGTTGGACCTGTTCTATCACTAATTACTTGCATACCTAATCCATGATGCCAAGCATTTTGATTTTTATGTCTTCCACGTAATCTTTGATGATCTTTTCCAATGTGTCCATGAGCTGTAACATAAAATGTAACAGGGGCAACTTGATAGCTAGCAACTCCTGAAAGTTCTGGATTTGAATTAAAACCCATCCACTGATTACGGTAACCAGCCTTAATATCAAAATGATCAGTAGTACCTGCAACAGCAGGGTTTATTAAATAAGGGTTCAACATATATTGCGTATATTGTGGCAATTGTTGACCATAAGATAAAACCGCAGTAAAGAGAATAGATGTAATTATCTTTTTCATGTGAAAATAATTTTATAGTGTATTACTTCAATTTTTTATTTATTTACAAAACTAAATTATTTATTTAATAAGTACAAATTAAAATGCGAAAAATATAATATTTTTTTAAAATATACTTATAACTATATCTAAAAACTCAAATTTTGATTATTAAATAATTTATTAATTTCCTAATTGTCAAGAAATTAGCTTATTATTTTAAAAATTTCAAATATAATACTATTATTTTTGGTTACTTTTTATTAAAAAAAGTATTTATTAAATTTATAAATCGTGTCCACAATAACTTAGATTAAAACTTTTGTTATTTATAGGGAAATCGGAGATTTCATTTTCTCGTAATGCAAGTGCTAAAGCTGTCCAGTTGTGCATAGATGGATCTTTTATTTTGTAATGGAGTAAATTACCTTCTTCGTTTGTAATTCCCACATGGCAAATTTCTCCTCTCCAACCTTCAGTTAAAGAAATAGAAATTTGATTTGGATTCATTTTTTTTGTGTAAATTTCTGGATTATATTTTTGAGGCTCTTCTACATTAAGTCTATAAATTTGAGTAAGCATGACTCTTATGTAAGACATTGATTTTTGAATTTCCATATTTCGCATCATTGCTCGAGCATAAACATCGCCATTTTCTAAAATTACAGGTTCGTATGCAATATGTTGAAAATAATTAAAAGGATGGCTTTGTCGAATATCCCTTTCAACACCTGCCATACGAGCCGACATTCCTACCGCTCCAATCGTTTGCATTTGCATTTTTGAAAGTTGTCCACATTTTTGAAACCGATTCAAAACGCTTGGCAATGAAAAAGTACGGTGCTGCATTTCCATATATTTTAAATCAAATTCTTCTAAAATTATTACTAATTTCTCATACAATTCTTTTGTAAATGGATGAGGATTATAACCAACTCTTAACAATCCTTTTCCAAAACGATTGCCACACCAAAGTTGCAAAAAATTAATTACTGGCGTTCTTAAAGCTCCAAAAACTGCATTTCCTAGTTGATAAGCTACATCTAAACACATATTACTTAAATCTCCTACATGAATAGCTATACGTTCTAATTCCAAAGCTAGACTTCTGTATAAATCTATTTTGATCCAACTTACATTTTTTTCTGTATTATATAATGTTTCCATCATATTAACAAAAGCTAAATTATGAGCAATAGCAGAATCACCTGATATATTTTCAGATAAAATTGTTTGTTGCAAAAGATGCGGTTTACTAAGATATAGTTTTTCTATTCCTCTATGTTGATAGCCAAGTTGAATTTCTAAGTGATGTACAATTTCACCATGACAGGAGAAACGAAAATGACCTGGCTCGATAATACCTGCGTGGATTGGTCCAACACCAACTTCGTGTGTATCGTTGCCTTCTATTTTAAAAAATGGATAATTATTCATGGTTTTATTTCTGTCTTCTCTTTCAAAAGAATAGCGAACAGGTTTTAACCAAGGATGATTTTCAAATTTAATACCAAAATTTTCTGCAATTTCTCTCTCAAAAATATGTAGAGCTGGAATTTTCAAGGTTAAAGAAGCCAAACTTTGTAAGTTGCTTTTTGGCATTTCATGCGAAAGGATGGAAATGTTTTTTTCTTCATCGTTGGCAAGGCAACAAATAAATGTAAGAAAATCTTCTTTAAAATAAGCAAAATATGAAAGGCAATGAATTTCTGTTTTTTTAAATAAAAGTAAAATATGATTATAAAAATCATCATATTTTAAAACTGGAATTTCATAAATTGAAATTGATTCGTTATTTTTAATTTCTTTACTTTTCATTTTATTAAAAATTTAATCATACTGAAAAAAAGAAAGTTTATAAATTAAATAGTACTTTTTATTGTTAAAATATATTCTAAAGTTTCCTCAAAGTCTTCTGCAATTTCCTGAACAGTTAATTTATTTCTTTTTAAAGCATTTATAATACCAATTTTCTTTTGCTCAATTTTTGCCAAAAATGCATCTTGAGCATCCTTTTTTGCATTCTGAGCCTCTTTTTTTGCTACTAAAGCTTCTTTTTTTGCATTATCAGCATCTTTTTTTGCATTATCAGCATCTTTTTTTGCATTTTGAGCTTCATTTTTTGCTAGTAAAGATTCTTTTTTGGAATCTAAAGCTTCCTTTTTTGCATCATGAGCTTCCTTTTTTGCATCTGCTAATTCTTTTTTTGCTTCTTTTAATCTTAATTTATTAAATAACCTATGGTTAAAAATATCACCTTGTTTGATGCTTGCTCTTTCATACTCATCCATTTCTAAGTTTGACCAGCTATTTTTATTCGCTTCAAGATATGCTTCTTTTAGTCCTTTATCTTTAACATTTTCGGGAATAACATCTAAATTTTCGGCATTTTTAATAAAATAAGTCCATTGATCAATAATAGTTTCTAATTCAGATTCCTTTTTTTTAAACTTAGGAAGTTCTATAAAATTAAATTCAATATCTCTAACTATATGTTCGTTTGTTTCTACATCTAAAACTTTATGGCAACTAAAATACTTAGGATTCTTACTTATTTGAAAATCTAAAATTCCTATAAAATAAGCTGGATTTAGTTTTCCATATTTTTTTCCTTTTCCTATCTGTGAAACATAACTTTGTGAAGTATAATATAAAATTCGCTTATTAAAATGCTCAAGTTCTGCAATTTGCATCTCTACAATAAACGTATTTCCATTTTTATCTTTTGCTTTTACATCTACAATTGTATTTTTGCCGTCAGTCAATTTCGACATTTGGTAAGGATTTGTAATATCTGCGTCTTTAATTTTATTGCCGTCAGGTAAATTTATAACTGCATTAAGAAACGAAATCAATGAAATTTTCTTATTTTCATTGCCAAAAATTTTCCTAAAAGCTATATCGTTAGTAACATCTACAAATTTCATATCACAAATTTACAAAGTTTTTTTAATATTTATTTTAGAAAGTTACTTTTAAAATAAATATTTATCATTCAAATTCTAAAAAAATCAAATTTTAAATATGAATGATAAAATTTTTAATATTACTTAAATATATTTTCTATTTTTGCTTAAACAATCATCCCTGCACCCACAGTTTCGTTTGTAAACTCATCTACTAAAATAACACTGCCTGTTACTCGATTTGAAAGATATGAATCGAAAAATAGGGGAGAAGCCGTTTTTACTTTCACTTTTCCAATATCATTTACTCCTATTGTTGCGTCAATTTCCTTTTCTAAAGTGCTGATATTGAGTTTATATTCAATATTTTTGACCATACATTTCACTTCTTTACCTGTATGGCGAAGAATATATTTGGCATTGGTTTGTATTTTTTTTTCGTTCAGCCAGCAAAGCATAATGTCAATTTCTTGGCTCGATTGTGGTAAAGAATTTGTTTTTACCAACATATCGCCACGGCTTATGTCAATTTCATCTTCTAAAGTTATCGAAACGCATTTTCCTGCTTGGGCTTCCAAAATTTCGTCTTTTCCAAAATTTATAGACTTTATTTTTGAATTCAAACCAGAATTCATTGCCTGTAAAGTATCGCCAACTTTTACTTTTCCGCCTTCTATTTTCCCGGCATAACCTCTATAATCATGAAATTCGGTCGAATGTGGACGTATAACATACTGCACAGGAAATCTAAAGTCTTGTTCATTCAAATCATGTGCCACATTTACAGATTCGAGTGTAGAAAGTAAGGTTTTGCCTTTGTACCAATCCATATTTTGGGACGCATCTACAACATTATCTCCCAAAAGTGCCGACATTGGAATAAAATATATGTCTTTTAAATTTAATTGAAGTGAAAATTTTAGATATTCAGATTTAATTTTTTCGTAAGTTTCTTTATCAAAATTTACTAAATCCATTTTATTAACTGCTACTACAATATGTTTAATATTAAGCAAAGAAGCAATAATAGAATGGCGAAATGTTTGTTCAATAACGCCTTTTCGAGCGTCAATCAAAATGATGGCAAGGTTTGAGGTAGAAGCTCCCGTAACCATATTTCGGGTGTATTGTATATGCCCAGGCGTATCTGAAATAATAAATTTGCGTTTTGGCGTTGCAAAATAACGGTATGCAACATCTATCGTTATTCCTTGTGCTCGTTCGTCTCTGAGACCGTCTGTCAAAAGCGATAAATCTACATATTCTTTGCCTTTTCGGGTGCTTGCGTCCTCAATCGCTTCCAATTGGTCTTGGAAAATTGATTTTGTATCATATAATAATCGACCTATTAAAGTGCTTTTCCCATCATCTACGCTACCTGCAGTGGTAAAACGCAACAAATCCATATCTAAATAACTGCTCATAATTTTTTATTGAATTGCAAATATATTTTTAAAACGCTACACAAACAAAATTTGATTGCGAATATTAAAAAACATTAATTCTTTGTTTTTTCAAAATATCTATATTTGTGAATAATTATTATTTAACAATTAACAATTAACAATTAACAATTAACAATTAACAATTAACAATTAACAATTACTATGCACCATAGTTTTCAAACATTCCACCCATTGTGGGTCATCGTTCAAGCTTTGAACCATTTGCCAATGTTCGCCACCTGCTTCCATAAAAATTTCTTTGTATTCTTCTCCTACTTCTATTGTTGTTTCTAAGCAATCAGAAATAAAAGACGGAACAAGGGCTAAAATTCGTTTTTTGCCACTAACAGCTAAAGATTTTATTACGTCATCCGTATAAGGTTTTATCCAAGGATCACGCCCTAATCTTGATTGAAAACAAGTAGAATGTTGTGTTTCATTCAAGCCTAGTTGCTTAGCTATTAAGCGAGTAGTTTCAAAAC
>REAG01000296.1 GCA_004294265.1 Cytophagales bacterium
GATATTATAGATATTATAGATATTATAGATATTATAGATATTATAGATATTATAGATATTATAGATATTATAGATATTATAGATATTATAGATATTATAAATATTATAGATATTATGTGAATATTTTAAAAAAATTAAAAATTTTAATTTCTCAAACTATACAGTGCTTTAAAAGAATGTGCATTTAATGGAAATTCGCCAATCAAATGCAAAATACTTAGCAAAGTAAGCACACTAATTCCCAAATTTCTTTTAAAATAAATCAACCCTAAAACTGAAATATAACAACTTATAATAAAAAACATTCTAAGGTATGAAACCTCATGCCATTTAATAACAGATGTTTTTGTAAACCAATTAAGATAATGATAAGTATAAGAAAATGCGATAAATTGCATGATAATTACACCTTCTTTTGATTTGAAAATATCATCCATTTGATTAAACTGACCAAAATGAAAAAAATCAGAAAACTTTTTATTTAATACTGTATATTCATAATACATGGTTTGGGCAGTGTTAGAAATATGATAATTTTGATTATAAAACGGTAAAATAAAAAAAATAAAGGACGCAACTAAAAAACAAATAAAAGCAACCCAACCTGAAGTATTTTTGTTTTTCAAAACCCCTGAAAGCATAAATAAACCAGTAAAAATAGTTATATGAATGATTGTGGGTAAGAAAATGGTAAATATAATTAAAAACCAATCTTGTTCGTGCCATTTAGAAAAATAGACAAATGCCATAGAAGCAAAAAAAGTCAAAATCATATAAATGAAATTTGAAGTAAGAATCATGGCTATTGCTAGCATAAATGTAGAAAATAAAATAGAATTAAAAATGAAATCTATATAAGGAATAGGGTAAAAATAAATATAGCAAATAAACAAAAAAATAGATGCCAATAAATAGATGCTTTTACGGTTTTTTACAAAAAAATCTTTCTTTTCGAGCCAAGATATTTCAGTAAGATAATGCAAAGGTCCTAAAAAAATAAAAACAATTAAAAATAGTTCAAAAGGATAAAAATACGCTGCAAATACCGAAAAAATCATTAATCCTACATTCAAATAATTTAGTTTATCTATCGAAAGGGTGTTAATGTTCATGGTTTTGTGAAATGATTTATATGTAAAATTAGCAAAATATTTAAAGGAATTGTTTAATGAAATAAAATAAAAAATAAATGTTCAATTAAATTTTCTTATTTTTATTAAAACTCATTACAATTTTAAATTAAATTTACTAAATAAGTCTTTTAATAACATAAGAATTATCAAAATGAATAAAGAAGAAATTGAAAATTTGAAAGGATTAATTTATAAAAGAGATGAATTAATTCAAGAAAGAGAACGTGAATTAAGTGAAAAATACGAGGAAATAAATGCTCAAAAAGAAGAGTTAACTGCCGCTATTGATCAATTAATAATGGTAAACAAACAACTTGTAGAAAAAAATAATGAATTGGATCAAATTTTATATAAATCTTCTCACGATTTAATAAGTCCAATTATTTCCATAGAAGGTATTTTAGGTTTAATAAAAAACACCGAAAAATCAAATAATATTATTGAATTTATTTCTCATATTTCTTTGCAAAACAATAAAATGAAAGTTGTTGTTTCGGCTCTGAATGCTTTGATGAAGATAAATCAGGAATCTTGGCAACCAGAAATAATTTCACTATTTGAAACTACAAAATCAGCGGTTGAAAGTTTATTTTTTCTTTCAAATTATGAATCAGTAAACATTTCTTTTCAAATTGAAAAATCTTTGAAAGTAAAAATTGACAAACAAATATTTGAAATTATCATTAAAAATTTTGTTTCTAATAGCATTAATTATAGAACAATTTCAGAAATAAAAGGAATAGTAAATATTAGTATAAAAAATATTAAAAATAAACTGATTATCGAAATTGAAGACGATGGAGAAGGAATTTCGACTGAAATAAGCACTAAAATATACGATATTTTTTACAGAGGAACTGTAAAATCAACAGGCTTAGGTCTTGGTTTATATTTCATTAAAAAAATAGCTCAGCGTATGAACGGTGAGCTAATTTATAAAACCAATAAAAAAAATACTATATTTTGTCTTTCTCTAAATGTAAGCTAATTTAGGATTCGTACTTCAATAACTTATTTTCTAAGTCTTTTACATATTCAAAATTATCTAGCATCATGTTATGCTGAGACGAAAACATTTCTAATATATAAATTACTTGACTTTCTAAAATTGTTAAATCTTCAGTAGTTTGGTTACAATAAGATGAAATTAATTCGGGAATTTTAGAACTAAATTTATACTCACTGTTTAATATATCTAATTCTTTTCGAATATTTTCAATTAATAAATTAATTTTCTTTTCGTTTTCATTTAAGTTCATCTTAGTAGTTTTAGTTAATTTTCGATTGCATCTTCAATCGATTCAGAATAAGCAATATCCATCAAATTATATTTACCATCAGGAAAAATTGATTTAATTTTTGCTCTTCCGATTTTAACACTGTGTTTAAATACTTCATTATCAGGTAGTATTTTTCTATGAATTTTTAATCCTAAGTCGAACATTTTTTCTTTCCATTCTATAAAATACCATTCCATAGATGGTTGATGAAAAACTGCAAGGCTTCTTTTATCAAAAATAAGTTTTTCGATATTATTACTTTTTACCAATAAACCCAACTCTTCAAAAGCATTTTTAAATTGCTCGATTGGTATGTAAGTGGTGGTTGATTCTATTACTGCAATGTTAGGTTTGCCTTCAATAGTATATATTTTGGCATCTTTGAAGGATTTTATTTCTGTTAATTTGTATTTCATAATAATTTATTTTAAACAACTTTTCAACTTTGCATAACAATAATTTGTTTGAAATAATCTTAATAAAACAAAAAACTTTGTAAATAATATTATAGAACAGTCCATGTAGCTACATTTTAAAAATAAAACATAAATATTTCTTTCACAGCCCCTTCCCTAACCCAATTTCTGCTGCGAAACCGCAGAATCCAAGTGGGAGGCCTTCAACGGAATAGAGGTTTTAGGAGTTCTCATAAAATATATAAACAAACATGACTTTATTTTAAAGTATTATTAAATGATAATATTAAATAACTATATTTATATAAAATACAATCATATTTGCTGTCTTTAAAATAAAAATGAAAACTGTCATTCAATATTTGATTGAAATTAAAATTTATATTCTAAATTACTTTGCTTATCGAACTATTTAACTTGATTTTTATGATTCAAATAATTTAAAAATTGATTTAATGTAAGCTAATCTAGGGCAATTAAAATAAAAATTATATGGAAAGAAGAGAATTTATCGAAAAATCATTGGCTTACACAGGTGGTGCATTCCTGCTGAATGGCGTAAGTTTTAACACAATGATGGCTGGTTCTTTAGAGCAAACGGCAGCCATAAGTAAAAATGAAAATATCATGGTAATTATCCAGATGCATGGAGGAAATGATGGATTAAATTCTGTTATTCCAGTTTCGCAATACAGTGATTATTATAATTTACGTCCAAATATAGCCATTTCTGATACAGGACAGCGTAAGTTTATTAATTTAGATTCAAAATTACCAACCAACCAACAAGTAGGCTTTCACCCCGATATGAAAGGCTTTAAGGAACTTTACGACCGAGGCGAACTAGCCATTTTGCAAAATGTGGGTTATGAAAATATGAATGGCTCACATTTTAAAGGGCGAGATATTTGGTTTGGCGGTGTTGGTGCAAGTGATTCTATTGCTTCGGGCTGGATGGGACGCTATTTACAACTCGAATATCAACGCACAGGTTTGATCTATCCAGATAATTTTCCTGGTTCCGAAATGCCTTTTCCGCTGGGTTTGGAGTTTAGCAACGAAGTTTCGTTGGGTTTCAATACCGCAAACACCGTTCCTGCCGCAGTTTCAATTCCGAATCCTGGCACTTTTTTCGACTTAGTTTCGGAGCTTACAGGCTATGAAGACGAAATTAAGATTGACCCTCGTGGATTGACAACACCAACCATGAAGTCAACTTTATATGGCAAAGAATTGGACTGGATTTTAGAAATCGAACAAGGTACAGACAAATATGCAAAAAAAATTCAGGAAGCTTACAAAAAAGGTGATGCCATCAAAACAAGTACTGTTTATCCTACTCGATACCCTCTCGCAGCTCCAACGGGCAGTTTATACAACCAATTAGCAAATAATTTGCAAATTGTTTCTAAATTAATTAGTGGCGGTTGCACCACAAAAATATATTTAATTCGCATTGGTGGCTTCGATACACACGTCAATCAAGTAGAAAATTATGATAATTCGCTTGGGCATCATGCTGCTTTGATGTACCATGTTTCGGCATCCATGAAAGCTTTTCAAGATGATTTAAAAGCAAGAAATATTGCTGATAAAGTACTCACAGTTACCATGTCTGAATTTGGCAGAAGAGCTGCTTCAAACACTTCTTATGGTAGCGATCACGGCACAGTAGCACCGCTTTTTGTAACGGGTACAAAAATAAATCCGAGTATTATTGGAGCAAATCCTAATTTAAAAAAAGTGATTGAAAATGGTGGAAATTTATCAGATAAAAAAGAAGATATTATTGATTTTAAAGTAATATTTAGCACTATTTTGCAAGATTGGTTTGAACTAGAAACTGAAAATGTAGCTCAGGTTTTTCCCGTTTTGGCAACCCAAGCCGCCACCACAAGCTGGGGCGAACCTGATATTTATGACAAAGTACCACTTTTTAAAAAACCAAACGGATTAGATACGCTCATGCAAAAAACCATCGATTTTATGGCTTTTCCTAATCCTGCACAGTTTCAAACCACTATTTCAATTAAAGTGAATATAAACCAAAAAGCAAAAGTTTATGTTTCTGATAGCAAAGGAAACGTGATTTTACATGTAATGGATGCTTTTTTAATTGCTGATACACATACTTATAGTATTGATTTAACTTCTTTTCCAAAAGGATTATATTTTTATACCTTACAAACTTTAAAATTTAAACAAACTAAAAAACTAATTATTACTTAAAATGAAAAAAATATTTTTAATTATCTTATTTTTATTTCAAATTTTTAAAACCGAAGCCCAATTTATAATTGGTGGAGGAGCAAGCAAAAACACAACCAAAAGTGATGGTACATCTTTTACAAAAAGTCAGTTTTGGCTCGGATTTAAAGGAGGCGTAAATGCTAGCTGGGCAAAAGGATTAGGAAATTATCAAATATTTCAATCTATGCCAAGTTCTGATAATTTTAGATATGAAAAAGCCTATAATGGCGTTCAATTTCCGGGTTTTCAGGCGGGATTGACCTTTATCTATAACTTTAGATCTTTTTTTTCGGTTATTTTTGAACCCACTTATTCCATTCAAAAATTTTCTTATACCAATTCATTAAAATGGAGCAGCACACAACCTGCGGTTGATGTAATTTTAACTCAAAAAAACACTTATAGCGTTCATTATTTAGAATTTCCTGTGTATGTTCGTATAGATTTATTCAAAAATAAATTAAAACCCTATATTTTGGGCGGCATTATTTATAGTTACTTGACGCACGTAAGTAGAAGTAACGATTACACAAGTTCGGATGTAATCACTGGAGCAAATAATATTATAGAAAACTCAACACCCGAAATGGCAACCACACCGCTTTTTATTCGCTCTAATTTTTGGGGAGCGGCAGGTATTGGGGTTTGTTACGACATCAATAATATTAGAGTTGGCTTAAATATTTTGTACAAATCGAGCCTTAATAATATCACTAGCCACGAAAATAGATATTCAAACGCCAAACTTACCGCAAGTGGAGATGTGCTTGATGATATGTATTTACGGAATATAGAAACATCACTTTATTGCGTTTTCCCTATGAAATTTTTGATAACCAATAATTTAAAACATGTAAATCCATAAAAATTTATTCAAAGATATTAATGTATTTTGTTCTTAGAAATTAATAAATATAAAAAAATGATAGAAATGCCTATATATGTATTTTAACCTTAATTAATCAATATATTAGTAATATTTATAAAACTGGGACGTCTCCCTCGTCTTCGATTCTGCGGTTTCGTAGCAGAAATTGGGTTAGGGGTGGGCATTTTTTTGAATTATTTATGGGGACTTTTCTAAAAAATGAAAAAAACTTTTTTCAAATTAGGGAAGCTCTAAAAACCTAAATATTATTTTTTAAAACCCCACCCAAACCAATTTCTGCTACGATAACGCAGAATCCAAGCGAGAGGGTTTTATCGGAATTGAGGTTTTTAGGAGTTCCTATAAGGATTAATTACATTGAATCTAATAAATATTTATAATTAAATTTTTATAAAACCCCTTTCTTATTTCCCCAATGGTAAAAAGTTATAAAGGAATTTGTAATTATTTATTAGAATTTATATAATCAAATAATCACTAAATTA
>REAG01000152.1 GCA_004294265.1 Cytophagales bacterium
CATGGTCCGATTTCTGCACCAATTTTAACCTGTGCATTTGAACTAAATGCTAAACCCAATGCAACTGCTACTGTTAATACTACTTTCTTCATTTTTATTTTATTTAAGATTAAAGATTTGCAATTTTAAGAAAAAAATAAATTTTAAAAAAATTTCCATTCAATTATTATTAATATTAGTAAGAAATAGTACACAAAAGTCGTTTTAAGTTGTTTTTTCAATAAAAATTTCATTCAATGTAGGTTTTAAATCTATTATTTGTAAGATTTCTATTGTTTGTATTAAAAACACTAAAATTTCATTCAAATTTAAAGTATAACTTTGAATATAAATTTCGCTTTCAGAATTTATAAAAATGTTATCTTTATAATTTTCTTCATAATTTAAAATAGTATAAAGTGTATTATTTTCTGGGAAAACACCTTTAAAGGTAATTTTATAAATATTTTTTTTATTTGTTTTAATGATAGATTTTAAGTTCCCTTGAAGCACAATTTTTGCTTGATGCACCATTGCAATTGAATCACAAAGCTGTTCGGTTTGCTCCATTCGATGCGAAGAAAGTATAATGGTTGTTCCATTATTTTTCATTCCTTTGATAATTTCTATCAACATTTGTGCATTTATGGGGTCAAAACCCGTAAATGGCTCGTCTAAAATCAAAATTTGAGGTTGATGAATTACAGTTGCTGCAAATTGGACTTTTTGTTGCATCCCTTTCGATAGTTCTTCAACTGTTTTGTTTTTCCAGGTATGAATATCAAGTTTTTGCATCCAAAAATCAATATTTTTTGTGGCTTCAAATTTATTTAAACCTTTAAGTTGAGCTAAATATAAAAGTTGCTCAAAAACTTTCATTTTTTTGTAAAGTCCACGTTCTTCTGGCAAATAACCAATCATTTGCTGATGTTTAGATGATGCCAATTCGTTATTAAAATATAAATTGCCACTATCAGGCAAAATAATTTGAGTAAGAATACGGATTAAAGTTGTTTTTCCTGCCCCATTTGGTCCTAGCAAACCAAAAATACTTCCTTTTGGAATTTCTAAATCAATATTTTGCAAAGCAATATGATTGTCGTATTGCTTAGATATTTTTTCGGTTCGTATCAAATAAATCTAATTTTTAAGTGATTTTTCGTTAAATATAGTTGAATTTAAAATAAAAATATTCAAATATACTTAATATTTTATAAAATTTAGATTGATTCATATTGAAGAAATAAGTTTATGGAACAGCCCATTTAATTACCAAATACACAAAAAACTACGTTTTTTGACCTCTTTTGCCCTTGAGAAATGATAATTAATGAAGTTTTGAAAGAAATATTTATGTTTTACTTTTGAAATGTAAGTACATGGGCTATTCCATAAGTTTATTTAAAATAGAATATATTGAATCCAATAAATATTTACAATTAAATTTTTAGAAAACCACTTTCTTATTTTCCCAATGGGGAAAAGTTATCTTAGAATTTATAATTATTTATAAAACTTTATAAAAAAAATAAATGCAACGCAAAATATGAAATATTTGCGTTGCATTTTTAGTATAGGTTGTAGGTTTGGTTTTTTTAAGATTTTATACTAAAATAAGAAAAAACTAAAAACTTATTTTGTATTTTTTAATGTATGTTTAATTCCAATAGTTAAAGCTTGGCTCAACTGAACACCAGGTTTACCAGTTTCAGGAGAAAGTTGATCTTCGTTATAAACCATCACACCTTGCAAACTAACAGTAATAATTTTATAAATTTTAGCACTTAAAACGGCATCTAAACGATTGGTTGTGTGTCCTAGGTTGTCGTAAGCACCAAAATGTTGATACAATAATTTCATGTTAATATTTGTAACTAAATCTTTATCAAATTTTGCTAAAAAGAAATAACCAAATTCGTTTTTGAGTGTTAAACCAGGCTTTACTCCATAATGTTCACCTTTATTATTTGCTACATTTCTTTCAATTTGTCCATCAATAGAAAAAGTTTGACGGAAAGCGATTGGAGCAAAACGAGCTTCAAAATAAGGAACTGGTGCGTAAATAATACCAAAAGCTTCTGTTAAATAACCTGGAGCCATAAAAGTAGAAATTCGGTTTGCAGTAGGATCTCCGCCTTTGTAACCAGAAGTAAATTGGGATTGAAAGTTAAAACCACCCCAAGCTCCCCAAGGTCCTTTGATTGCGAGTGCATAGATATTATCCACAAAAATTCTATCTACGTTTTTTCTCCAGCCAGCAGAAGCGGCATTAATTACACCATAATCTAAAAACATAGTTGAGGTGATGCTATGACGGTTTTTAACATATTTTGAATTTCCATAAGCAAACATCGTAATTGCCCAGTTATTCACACCTCCAGCAGTCCAATCTTTATTAAACCAAGATTGGTTAATGTTTAAACCTAAATCTAAGCTTCGATTCCAATAAGTGGTATCTTTGATTTGTGCAAAAATAGAAAAAGATAAAAATAGAAATCCAGCAATGGTAAATTTAATTTTTGACATAAAATAATTAATTTGTTCGTTGTTTAATTGTTTTGCAAATATAAAAGCTAAATCTTTAAACTAGATAATTTATTCGACAAATATCTAAAAATTAAGGACAAAAAATGTAATATCCACGTTTTAATCAACAGCATAATCAATTTTGATAGTATTATTATTTTGTAAGCCTAATTTAGAAAACGAAACTTTGCTTAATTTGATTAAATTATTTTCCGAATTAGGCAGTTTTTCAATCACTCTAGCAAAAATAGATTCATCGTTAGCATTTGTAATTTTAATTATTGTTCCAATAGGAGCAGATTTGTGCATCACATAATAATACAATTCCCCATCTTTTGTTTCAAACATAGATGCAGTTCCTTTTTCAGAAAAAACGCCATTCGTATTTTTTTTGGATTCTGATTTTGAAGTTTCATTTTCAGTAATTTTAGCCGTTGAAATTTCAGTTTTTTTCTCAGTTATTTTCGATTCAGCCGCCATAGTAGAAAGTGATTTTTCGCCCACTATAAAATATGAACCCAATTTTAGTTCATTTTGCTCTAAACCATTCCATTTTTTAATGTTATCAATCGAAACATTATATTTTTTTGAAATTGCATACAGCGTTTGACCTGTTTCGACTTTATGAAGCACATAATTTTCGTTTTGAGGCATCGAAACTTCGTTTTCGTTTGTCGATTTTCGTATGATTTTTAACTTTTGATTCAATTTTAGTCCTTTAGCAATTTCAGGATTATCAGCTTTTATTTCATTAATATTTACGTTGTATTTTCGGGCAACCGAAAAAAGGGTTTCTTTTGGCAATACTTCGTGAATGATATATTTTTTTCCATTTTGTTCTAAAACACCAACCGAATCTTTTATTTCGGCTCTACAAATAAATGCGAAAAAAAAAATAATAATGGTCAATTTATAGCTCATAGATTGTAATTGTGTTTTTATTTTCGCAAAATACCAATTTGTTTTTCAAAACGCAAAAAGAATTTGTACCAACACCCGATAAATTATCATCTAAAACGATTTTTAGTAATATGGTAGCATTTTCTGAATTTAAAACACACAAAATATTTTGCATTAAATTATCCTCATTTTCGTGATAAAAAGATACAATCATATAACTTTCATAATCCAAATATTCGATAAGTTTGACTGCTTTTAAATTTGAAATATTTAAAATAAATTGTTGCAATTTTATAAAATACGAATCTTCTTCTTGAATTTTTAATATTTGATTTAAAAAATCATTAGGTTTTGTAGTTTTTGATGGATTTTCTTCAATTAATTGCCCAGTTTGAGCATTTAATTTTAGATTTTTTTTATTATAATTTGTAAATAAATAATCGTTTTCTAAACCTAAAAAAGAATGATTTTTTAATATAAAGTTTTTTTCTTTATTACTTAATGAAACACAAATTATGTCTTTATGTTGGGCATACATTTGCGTATCGTATAAGTGCAAATACAAAAAATATTCTGAAACGGACTCAATTCCTACCCACCAAGGTTCGGAAATACTTAAATTTTGAGCTACAAATACAGATTTTTCTATATTTAAAACAAAAAAATAAGTACTTCTTTCTTCTGTATTTCTTACTTCAATGGCTAGAAAATCTTGCTTTTCGTTCGTAACTATTTTCCAAACAATACCTTCAAAATGATGCTTCAAAGTTTGAGATAACATTTTTAGTTTTTGATTTGATTAAAAATAATTACAACCGAATCTGGAGTTGAAAACAAAAAAGTTCTTTTATTTTCTAATTTGATACTATTAATCGTATGTTTGAGGGTATCGAATTGTAAAGAAATAAGTTTTGATGCATCATAAACGCCTGTGTTCAATTTATTAATAATAAAAATTGTCTTAACTGAATTATTTTTGGTTAATATTACTTTCATTTTATTAGTTCGCAAATAACTTTTTTTAAATGGAACATAATTTACATAATAATTAAAACCTTTCGTAATCGAAACTGTGCGATACAAACCTTTATTTTCGGGTTTATTAAAATCCAACTTTTGTATTATTTGGCAAATATTTTCGATTTTATTTTCAGAATCAATGTTTTCTGAAGTGCTTTTATTCACATAATTTGATACTTTAAATTGCAAGTTTTGGTCTTTACTTTCCTTTAAACTGTAATTCATCCAAGCTTTTAAATCAAAATATTCTTTAGAATTTTGCTCAATTTTAATATCGTTTTTGCAGGCAATAACTGAAAATACCAAGATTAAATAACTGAAAAATTTTAAGATTTTTAATTTTATTTTAAGGATATTGAAATTCAATTTATTTTATTTAAGTGAAACAAAACTTATTTTTTGATTATTGATTTTAATTTTCTTTAAATATTATATCAATATTTTTTAAATAAATATTAATAATTATTACATATTTTTAATATTATTTAACTGAAATTTTTTAAAAATCACTATTCTTCAGGATATGGAATAAATACAAAATTTACAAATTGTTCATCCACCACAAAAAGGCAGCAATATTCTTCAGGATTTTTGTAAGTTCGTTCAAAATCATCCATTTTTTCTATGTCTATCAATTTTCTTTGTAAGAATTCTTCTAAAGTAGAGGCATAATAATTCCATTCTGTATCAAACTCAAACTTGCGGTACAGAATTTTACCTATCGCAATATCAACTCTCGAAATAGGAAAAATAGGAAATTTAGTATAACCCCTTTCAATAATTTGATAAGAAGCCTCTTTTAAATTATCAGCTACTTTTATAAAATCAGAACTTATAATTCCTAAATAATTTCCATCAACAAAATCAGGTTCGTTGTCTATTTTCATTTCAAAATAAGTAATAAATATTTATTATTTTCTTTGTCTAACGGCTTCATATATTACCAAAGCTGAAGCAACAGATACATTAAGCGAATTAATTTGACCAACCATAGGAATAGATACTATTGCATCACACATTTTAAGATAATCGGGCGAAATTCCGTCTTCTTCCGAACCAATAAGTATGGCTGATGGTCCTGTAAAGTCGGTTTTATACATCCAAGTATCAGATTTTTCGGTGCAAGCTACAAGTTGCAAACCCGATTCTTTAAGTGTAAAAAGAGCTTGTTTGAGCGTTTCTACTCTGCAAACTGGAATAAAATTCAAAGCACCAGAGGAAGTTTTGATAGCATCCGAAGTAATTTGAGCCGCTCCTTTGATAGGAATTACGATGGCATCCACGCCTGCAGCTTCGGCACTTCGAGCGATTGCTCCTAAATTACGCACGTCTGTAACTCTATCCAAAACCAAAATAAGTGGGTTTTTGGCTTGTTCAAAGCATTTTTGAATAATATCATCCAACTGAGCATAAATAATTGGAGAAGCAAATGCCACCACACCTTGATGGTTTTTTGGTGTTAAACCATCCAGTTTTTCTATCGGAACGATGCTAAAAGGAATGTTTTTATCTCTAGAAAGTTCTTTCAATTCTATCAAATTACTTTGTCCTTTGGCAAAATATATTTTTTCGATTTCCTTACCAGAAGCAATGGTTTCTTCCACGGCATGAATGCCAAAAACTAAGGCATGTAATTCTATTTTTTTTTGCTCCGAAAACCTATTATTGTTTAGCGGAAATTGTCTCCTCTTCTCCATATTTCTACTGATTTATACCAAATTGTTGTAAAATTAATATCATTTTGTAATTCAAAATACACACCACCAAAAGGGTTGTATTTTTTTACAAATAGAAACCGAATTGGCGTTGATTGATAGCTTTTTTGATAATACCAAGTTTCGGTGGCATCTGTTTTTAAAACTTGTTCAGGCGGACCAAAAACAATATAAATCATGCCTTTATCCATTTTCCACCCTTCTTTATGACCTGTAAATAAAATATTTGCCTCTTGAATTTGCCTGTAATATGCCTTTATCATATTCCTGGTTTTTTCTTTATTAAGCCCTAATTTTAACCAAAAATCATCTAATTTTTGCTTTTGTTTGGTTGCTAATTTAACCGAACTTCGTTCGCCATCCGATGCAATGTAAATAATAGGGTCGATTAGTTCTTTTATCTTACTTGGTTTTGGAAATTTATGATCAAAAACAATTTTATTTATTTTATTTTCTAATGAACCAATAGTGTAATTTCCTTTTTTGGGAGCTACAAAAATAGCATTTTTTAATGAAAAAGATGAATCAATAACCAATCTTAAACCAGCATCGAAACTTGCATTTTCTGCCATAGGTGGATTTGCGGCTTGAAAAGTATATTTAAAATAAAAAATTGAATCATGTTTAGAAGCCGAATTATTAATAACAACCGTATCTTTTGATTTTAAATAAGTATCAAATATTACATCTCCTGTGCTTTTGTTGGTAAGAAATGAAGTTGAAATTACGTATTCTCCAAAAGATTTGATTGGAATATCAACCACAAATTCCTCATCATTTACTGTGTTTGTTCCAATAAAAAGAAACGCAGTTTCGGTTTTTGGTAATGGGATTTTAAATTTCAAAAACACCAAATTATCAACTTTTTTGTACGGATTAACTATTATTGACTGTTCGAGATTAGAATTTTTGCTTTCATAACTTTCGCAAACCCGAATCATCAAAAGCCATTGGGCTTGCTTTTGCAAACCATAAAATTCTCTAACAGATTGATTTAATTGAATTTTTAAAAAAACCGCTACACTATCATATTCTTTAACTGCCAAATGTTGAATTTGCATAGTTGCGTTCAAATTATATTGATAATCAAAATTCCATCTTGAAAATTTCCCTTGACTAAAACCAATTTGTGTTATCAATAAAAAAATACTTAAAATAAACTTACAATAATATTTCAACTAAAATTTGTAATTTTGTGCAAATTTAGTTCTTTTTTATAAATATGCAGTCCATAAATTCAATTCATACCGAAAATTCTGTAATTCAAGGATATTTAAAATCTTTTGAAGAAGCAAAACCATACAAACACATCGTTATTGATAATTTTTTGAAACCAGAAATTGCAGAGAAATTATGGCAAAAATTTCCTGATTACGAGCTTTTTAATAAAAAATATGATGGAATGAACGAAAAAAAAGCCGAGGGTTCAAATTTTGAAGACTTCGATATTTCTTTTTCTGAATTAAGAAACGAAGTAATGTCAAAAGAATTTTGTGCTTATATTTCAGCAATTACGGGTGTGGAAAATACTTTTGTAACCAATGATGCCATGGGTTCGGGTTTGCATCAAGGCAAAACTGGCAGTTTTTTGGATATTCACATTGATTTTAGTATGCACCACCTTAATAATGTGTATAGAAGATTAAATTTATTGATATTTTTCAATAAAGATTGGCAAGATAATTGGGCAGGACACACCGAACTTTGGAATGATGATATGACGGCTTGTGTTAAAAAAGTAAGACCCGATTTTAATAGAGCGGTTATTTTTCAAACAACAGGAAAATCTTACCACGGATACGGAAAAATAAGTCCACCTGAAAACATCACTCGCAAATCTTTTTATACTTATTTTTATACCAACACACCAGGTGAACAAAATGAAACTTATAATGACACCATTTTTAAGGCTCGCCCTGAAGATGGCGCCTTCAAAAAAATCACTACAGATGTGAAAGAATTTGGCAAAAACTTTATTAAAAAGCAATTTAAAATGTTAGGAATTAAGTTTTAACAATTTTTAATATATTGAGTCCAATAAATATTTACAATTAAATTTTTAGAAAACCCCTTTCTTATTTCCCCAATAGGGAAAAGTTAAAAAGGAATTGTAATTATTTATTGTAGTTTATATAGTATAATTTTAGATTGTGTTTATTGGTATTAAATGACTTAAAATCCTTTAATAGCAATAAAAGTAAGAATATTAAATTTATGGTTTTTAAATTATCTTTTTGCATTTTTAAAAAAGATGTAATTTTTAAAAAATACTATTATTCTTCTACAATTCCAAACCAATGCTTATTAGCAATATTCCAAATCGAAATGGAAGTAAATACTCCTATAATTGAACCCATATAAACATCTATAAAAAAGTGTTGAAGTAAATAAATTCTTGAATACCCCACTAAAGCGGCTGTTAAAAAAAGTAATAAACTTAACAAAGGTTTGTGAGAAGTAAATACAAAAATAATACAAATAGCTAGAGCAAATGCAGTAGCGGTATGCCCAGAAGGAAACGACCCAAAAGCATGAACTTGAACGCCATCAACAAGATGAGGTGTAATATTTGGTGGATTTACTTCAAATGTGTGCATCGGTCTTGGTGCTTCTGCAAACACAAAATATTTCAATCCTTGTACAATTAAACCCTGAAAAGCACCGATAAAACCTGCTACAATTCCTTTTTTCCAATCAAAAATACAAATTATTAAGCAAACGGCTGTATAAAATATACCATCACCAAAAAAGGTAATATATTTAAAGAAATAATCAGAATAAGTTGAATTAAATCCATTGATAGCTAATTCAATTTCGGGTTGTTTGAAATTATAAAGCAAGGATGCACCAGTGATTAAAAAAAGTACATAAATGGTTGTGAAAGCGTTTTTTCCAGTGCTATTAATCATTTTATTTTGAATTTAGTTTTTGAAGATAAAGTTGAATAGTATTTTCTAAGCCAAAATAAAGTGCATCACAAATTAAAGCGTGTCCGATAGAAACCTCTTTTATTTGTGGGATTGAATCGGTAAGAAATTTTAAGTTTTGTAAATCTAAATCATGTCCTGCATTAATACCAATATTAAGTTCAGTTGCATATTTTGATGCCAAAATATAAGGTTCGATTGCTTTAAATTTGTCTAAATGGTAATTACTTGCGTACGGTTCAGTGTAAAGTTCTATTCTATCCGTACCTGTTAGTTTTGCAAATTCTACCATTTCTAGATCTGGGTTTAGAAAAATCGAAACCCTTGTTCCGTAAGATTTTAGTTCTGTAACAATATCTTTGAGTTGTAAAAGATTGGTTTTTGTGTCCCATCCAGCATTTGATGTAAGGGCACCAGGCGGATCTGGCACTAGTGTTGCCTGAGCAGGTTTTGTATCTTTAACTAATTGTAAATAACGCTTATTTGGGTAGCCTTCAATATTAAACTCGGTACATATTTTTTTTTTCAAATCGTACACATCTTGTGTTCGGATGTGCCTTTCGTCTGGGCGAGGATGTACCGTAATTCCTTGAGCACCAAACCTTTCGCAATCCAAAGCTACCTTTATTACATCAGGATTATTATTACCTCTCGCATTGCGAATGGTAGCTATTTTATTAATATTTACTGATAATTTGGTCATTAATATATGCAAAATTCCTAGCAAAACTAAACTAATTTTTATCAAAAGTCAATTCTAAAGTTAGTTTAGTTTTAGAGATGTTTTAGTTAATATTGAATATAATAATAATTTTATTACTCAATTTTCCAATTTCCAAAAGTTACTCCTTTCCAAGTATCGGTTCTAAAAGGGTTCATCGGGAATCCATCTTTATTGTATGTATTTACCTTTGAAGGATTATTTGCCCAAGCATATCTTACGGCAACAGGTTTTGTAACTTTATCTGAAAATACTACAATCGTGTTGTTTTCAATTTTGGCTTTTGCCCAATAAAATTTCTTGTCTGCACCTGCAATAGCAAATTCTTCGGGAGTTCCGCTTTTGGTCATTAAACCAGAACCTAAGTTTTTAAACGATAATCTTATCTTTTTTCCTTCAATTTTCATGATAGTAAAAGTAGGTCCATCTGCAACAATTTTTTTGCCATATACCATTTTTAAAGCCTGAGCAGCTAATCTATTTCCTACTGTTTTTTTGTCTTTTGGATGAATATCATTGGCATTTCCTACATCAATAGCTGTGCTCATGGCTGTATATGGTAATTTTAAAGCATAGGCTTGTGCTTCTCTTAATTCAGCCCAACTATCATTAGAGGGTTGAGTGCTTGGGTTCTTAAAGTTTGCAAGTTGGACAAACAAAAATGGCAAGTTTGGTTGTTTAAAATCAGTTCTCCAGTTACTTATAAGAGCAGGAAAGAGAGTTCTGTATTGGTAGGCTCTTTCTGCATTTGATTCACCTTGATACCAAATTACACCTTTAATTGGCAATTCAAGCATCGGAGAAATCATAGCATTATAAAGTGAACTTGGCTGCCATCCCGCCATATATCTCCATACAGGCTTAACATATTCTTTATTTGTAGTTAGGTCAAAACCTTTTTTTGCGTAAATTTCATTGTTTAAAAAGTATTTATTTTGAGCATCATCATATAAGAAAAATGTTTTTTGGGAAGGAATTATATTTCCTTCACCTCCATAATTAACTATACGAATAGCAAGTAAGTTTTTTTCTTTTTTTAAAATAGATGGGTCTATTTTATAGTTTCTTTCTTCGTTATACAAAAATTTTCCACCTATTTTAACACCATTTATAAATGTATGATCTGCATCATCTATTAAACCTAAATTTAAGTTTACAATTTTATTCATCATATTTTCAGGCACATCAAATTCCATCACAACCCAAACAATACCGTTATATTCATCTAAATTTATATCTTTAAAATTGAATGGGATTATAGCTTTTTGCCAGTTTTTAAATTCAATTTGGGTTTTGTTTGATTCAAAAAGCATAGAAACTGAATCTTTTTTTATGCCTTCTTCAATCCATTTTGGCAACATGACTGTTCTTAATTTCATGCTATTAATAATTAATGAGTCGTTTTTGGACATAAAATTGTAAGCGTTAGCTATTTCAGGAAACTTTTTTAATTCCGATTTACTCATCCAAACTTCCGCAGGTGAACCTCCCCAATTATTTGAAATTAATCCAATAGGTTTATTAAGGGTTTTGGTAAGATAATCGCCAAAATAATAAGCAACAGCTGAAAATTTTCCTGCATTGATAGCATTTGTTTCCATCCAATTATCAGAAACTTGAATATCTTTTTGTATTATTGTACTTGATATATTTCTAATTTTAAGAAATCGTAAATTGTCGTTTTTAATCATTTTTATTACACTATCGGGTGTGCTAATTGCATTTAAAGTAAACTCCATATTTGACTGACCGCCACATAACCAAACATCTCCAAAAGAAAAACTATCAAAATATTCTTGATTTTCAGCTGATTGAATCAACATATCGAACGGACCACCTGCTTCATGAATGCCTAAATCTATTTTCCAAGTGCTATCCGCTAAGGTTTTGGTTGTATATTTTTTGGTTTTTAAAATAATAGAAATTTCTTCATTTGGCAATGCTTTGCCCCAAATTTTTGCTGGTTTATCGCATTGCAAAATCATATCGTTAGTAAATAAAGGCGAAACTGTAAATTTAGCTTGTAATTGAAATGTAATTAATACGGAAATTAAAATGACTTTTTTCATGTTTTAAAATTTGATTATTTTTATATTTTTTTGTAATTTACAAATATAAAGGTATAGTTTAATTTTTTTATCTTTTTTAATATTTTAATTTCCAAGCGTCCGTTAAACTATGATTTTTTTCAAGATTACTTAAAAAGTATTGAACCGAAAAAGTATATGTTTTTTTCTGTTTAAAATAACGAAATAAGTGAAATCCACCAAAAATGACGAAGAGCCATATATTTTCGTAAAACCAAAAGGAGTCTTAATTCTTAAGACAAAAAAAGGACATACGCATAAATTAGTTTCCATTTAACATTTTTATAAAATTTTCTACCGTTTAGGTCTAAGAAAAATTCCTATTTTTTCTTAGACTTAGATATTTTATTGAATATCACAAATTCCACCGCCAATTTTAACTTTTTATCTTCTTTATAATTTTTTAATACTTGAATTTCCAAAAATAATTTACCTTTGCACAATTTGTTTAGAAAAAATATTTTTGCCAAAACCTAATATCGTAATTTATATTTATTACAGTTATGTTTTAATACACATTTTAATTAAAATTTTGGTACACATAGTATAAGAAAACCACAAAATGATAACCTATTTCAAATAAAATGGCAAACGAAAGTAAAACAGTTGGCATAGTTCGATCTCATTTTGAACAATATTCTCAAACAATCAAAATTGAAGAGCAAGCATCAGATTCTGTAAAAATAGATAAGTTACTCAAAAATGCCTCCAAAAAAGGATTAGGCAAAGGAAGACCAGATTTTATAATCACTTTTAATAAAAATACTGACTTATTAATTATAATTGAATGTAAGGCAGATATTACTAAACATGAAAGTCTAAATAGAAATAATTATGACGATTTTGCAATAGATGGCGTTTTGTTATATGCTTCATTTTTGCATAAAGAATTTGATGTTTTGGCGATTGCAGTAAGTGGCGAAAGTATTCAAAACATAAGAATATCTCACTTTTTGCACTTAAAATCTGAAAGAAAACCAACTATAATATTTGGGGATAAATTACTGCCTGCATCAAACTATTTGGATGGATATTTAAAAAGTCCTGAAAAATTTAGGCAAGATTATAACAAATTGTTAGAATTTACTAAAACGCTAAACGAAAAATTACATACCAATAAAATACTTGAAAGTCAGCGTAGTTTGTTGATTAGTTGCATTTTAATTGCCTTAGAAGACGAAGCTTTTAAAATTTCTTATGTCAAAAAAACTACACCAAAAAGTTTGGCAGATTTTTTGACAAGTACCGTTTCTGAAAAATTAGAGGAATCTAATATTTTGGGTAAGAAATTAGAAAATTTAAACACTCAATTTAGTTTTATAAAAACGGACACTTCGCTCTCTACAAAAGAAAATATATTAAGTGAATTAATTCAAGAAATAGATGATAATATTAACCAATTTATAAAAACACACGAGTTTTTTGATGTTTTAGGTCAGTTATACATTGAATTTTTAAGATACGCCAATAGTGATAAAGGGCTTGGTATTGTATTAACACCGCCCCATATTACCGAACTTTTTGCAGAACTGGCTCAGGTTAATAAAAATTCGATTGTGTATGATAATTGCACAGGCACTGGCGGTTTTTTGATTTCTGCCATGAAACACATGATAGAAAATGCAAAAGGCGACAAAATAAAAGAAGCTGAAATTAAATCTTCGCAGCTGATTGGCGTAGAATACCAATCTCATATTTTTGCTTTGGCAGTTTCAAATATGTATATTCATCAAGACGGTAAAACCAATATTATCAATGGAAGCTGCTTTGATTTGGCAATTATAAACGAAGTAAAAGCAAAAAAACCTACTGTTGGTTTTTTAAATCCACCTTATAAAGGGGATAAAAAAAACGATACTGATGAATTTGAATTTATTCTTAATAATTTAGAATGTTTAGTCGATGGTGGAACTTGCATAGCAATTGTTCCTATGCAATGTGCATTGGCAACCAAAGGGAAAGTATTTGAGTTAAAAAAATATTTACTTTCAAAACATACATTAGAAGCGGTTTTATCAATGCCAGACGAATTGTTTTTTAATTCTAAAGTAGGCGTAGTATCATGTTTAATTATTCTAACCGCTCATAAAAGTCATCCTAAAAACAAAGAAACTTTTTTTGGTTATTTTAAAGAAGATGGATTTGAAAAAAGAAAAGTCTCTGGCAGAATTGATGCTTACGGAAACTGGGCATCAATTAAAGAAAAGTGGATAAGTTCGTACATAAATCGTAAATCAAAAGATGGATTTAGTATAAATCGAATTGTAAATGCTTTAGATGAGTGGAGTGCAGAGGCTTATATGACAACTAATTATTCAATTTTAACTTCAGAAAATTTCGTAATAACTCTTTTAAATTACTCAACTTTTTTATTAAGTAATCGCTTAACAAATCAAATTAAACTTGATTCATATTCTAATGAAAATATTACTTTAAATACTGAAAATTGGGAAAGTTTTGAAATAAATGTTTTATTTAATATTACAGGTAGCAAAACCACACAATTAATAGATCTTATTGAATTTGGTATTGGTAAATTTCCTTATGTTACAACGCAAGCAACAAATAATGGAGTTGATGGCTTTTTTGATTTTTATACTGAAGAAGGAAATATTTTGACAGTTGATAGTGCAGTTTTAGGTTATTGTGCATATCAGCCTTTCGATTTTTCTGCTAGTGATCATGTTGAAAAATTAATACCAAAGTTTAAAATGAATAAATTTATTGCTTTGTTTTTAGTAACTATAATGAATTTAGAAAGGTATCGTTACAATTACGGAAGAAAATGTAGTCAAGCTAGAATGAATAAAATTAGTATAAAGTTACCAAGCAAAGATCAAAAACCAGATTTTAATTTTATGGAAGTTTACATTAAATCTTTACCCTATTCAGGCTCTATATGAAGCATAAAGATACTTATATATTAAAAAGTTTGAAAGAAATTGCTTTGTTAATAATTGACAAAAAGTTAAATGGAAATAACCCAAAATGGGTTTTAACTTTATCTTCTACAAAAATTATTAACTCAGATATTTATTCAGAGATTGCCAAAAATGTTTTATCGGGATATAAAGTTGGAGAACTATGCCAATTTAATGAAGAAAGTCCAGAATTTATTTTTTGGGATTTAAAAATAAAATGGAGATTTTTCAAACCACCTTTTATTTTTTTTTCGGAAAGCGAAATAAGTAATATTATATAATTTATATGTTTAATTTGTTAGTTATTTTGTCTAAAAAAGTAAAAAATTGATTAAAATCATCTTTTGATTAACTTATTGTTTTTATTAATATATTTTTTTATACGTTGATAATTTTTTATCACATCTATTTCTAAAATACCTTACATTTGCATAATTTGTTTAGAAAAAATATTTTTGCCAAAACCTAACACATATATATAGTGCCAAAAAATAACAAAATTAAGTCGGTTTTAATCATAGGAAGTGGTCCAATTGTAATCGGTCAGGCGTGTGAGTTTGATTATGCAGGTTCGCAAGCGGCACGTTCGCTCAGAGATGAAGGCATAGAAGTTACGCTCATCAATTCCAATCCTGCCACTATCATGACCGATACTGTTACGGCTGATAACATTTATTTGCTTCCGCTCGAAAAAAAATATATCGTTCAAATTCTTGAAAAACATAAAATTGATGCCGTTTTGCCAACTATGGGTGGACAAACTGCTCTCAATTTGTGTATCGATTGCGATAAAGCTGGTATTTGGAAAAAATATGGCGTTGAAATTATTGGTGTAGATATCGATGCTATTCACACTACCGAAGACCGGGAAAAATTTAGGTTGCGAATGCTCGAATTAGGAGCAAATGTGTGCAAAGGCAGAACTGCAAAATCGTTTCTCGAAGGCAAAGAAATTGCCCAAGAAACAGGATTTCCGTTGGTTATTCGTCCATCTTTTACATTGGGTGGAACTGGTGGAGGATTTGTTGAAAAACCCGAAGATTTTGATGCTGCTCTCAACACAGGTTTGCATGCTTCTCCTACACACGAAGTATTGGTGGAGCAATCAATTTTTGGATGGAAAGAGTATGAATTAGAGCTTTTAAGAGATAATATTGGTAATGTAATCATTATTTGTTCGATAGAAAATTTCGACCCTATGGGTATTCATACAGGAGATTCTATCACCGTTGCACCTGCCATGACTTTGTCTGATACTGCTTATCAGCGAATGCGAGATTTAGCAATCAAGTGTATGAACGGAATTGGAATGTTTGCTGGTGGTTGCAATATTCAATTTTCGATGCATCCCGAAACGGAGGAAATCATTGTGATTGAAATCAATCCACGTGTATCTCGTTCTTCGGCATTGGCATCGAAAGCAACGGGCTATCCGATTGCAAAAATTGCGGCAAAATTAGCTATTGGTTATAATTTAGATGAACTTAAAAATCAAATCACAAAAACAACTTCGGCTTATTTTGAGCCAGCGTTGGATTATGTGATTGTGAAAATTCCTCGTTGGAATTTTGATAAATTCAAAGGTGCAGATAGAAGTTTGGGTTTGCAAATGAAATCGGTTGGCGAGGTAATGGGCATTGGCAGAACTTTTCAAGAAGCCTTGCAAAAAGCGTGTCAGTCGCTCGAAATTCGCAGAAATGGACTCGGTGCCGATGGTAAAGAATTAAGAAATCAAGACGAAATTTTACACAGTTTAAAACACCCAAGTTGGAATCGTCTTTTCCATATTTACGATGCTTATAAATTAGGAATACCTGCCAAAACAATTCAAAATCTTACAAAAATAGACCGTTGGTTTTTGCATCAAATCGAAGATTTGTTGAGTTTTGAAAAAGAATTGGAGAAATACAAAATATCAAATTTGCCAAAAGAAATGATGCTCGAAGCCAAACAAAAAGGCTATGCAGATAGGCAAATTGCACATATTGTAGATTGTTTAGAATCCGAAGTTTTCAAAAAACGAATGGAATTTAACATTAAGCGAGTGTTTAAAATGGTGGATACCTGTGCAGCAGAATTTCAGGCAAAAACCCCCTATTATTACTCCACTTTTGGTTTAGAAAACGAATCAATTGTTGCTCCAAAAAAGAAAGTTATTGTGTTGGGTTCGGGTCCAAACCGTATTGGACAAGGCATTGAATTTGATTATTCGTGTGTGCATGGCATTTTGGCAGCCAAAGAATGTGGCTACGAAACCATTATGATAAATTGCAATCCCGAAACCGTTTCTACTGATTTTAATACAGCCGATAAATTATATTTTGAACCAGTATTTTGGGAACATATTTATGAAATAATTTTGCACGAAAAACCCGAAGGCGTAATTGTGCAACTTGGCGGGCAAACAGCATTGAAACTGGCTGAAAAGCTGGATAAATATGGCATTAAAATCATTGGAACTAGTTTTCAATCTTTAGATTTGGCAGAAGACAGAGGAAGATTTTCAACTTTATTGAAAGATTTGAATATCCCATATCCCAAATTTGACACCGTAGATAGTGCCGAAGAAGCGATTGAGATAGGTAAGAATTTAGGATTTCCATTGCTCGTTCGTCCTTCGTATGTGTTGGGTGGACAAGGTATGAAAATCGTGATAAACGAATCGGAATTGGAGCAACATGTGGTAAATATTTTGAGGGATATGCCCGAAAATAAAATTTTGGTCGATCATTTTCTCGAAGGAGCCATCGAAGCCGAAGCCGATGCTATTTCAGACGGAAATCATTCGTATATTATAGGAATTATGGAGCATATTGAGCCTGCAGGTATTCACTCAGGTGATTCAAATGCAGTGCTTCCTCCTTTTGATTTGAGCGAAAATGTGATTAAACAAATCGAGGAAATTACGACTAAAATTGCAAAAGCCATGCAAGTAGTTGGTTTGATAAATATACAATTTGCGATTAAAAACGAAATTGTGTATGTGATTGAAGCCAATCCGAGAGCCTCACGAACGGTGCCATTTATTTGCAAAGCATACCAAGAGCCTTATGTAAATTATGCCACAAAAGTGATGTTGGGAGCCAATAAAGTGGCAGATTTCAAGTTCAATCCTGTTAAAAAAGGCTATGCGATAAAAATTCCTGTATTTTCGTTTAGTAAGTTCCCGAACGTAAACAAAGAGTTAGGACCAGAAATGAAATCAACTGGCGAAGCCATTTATTTTATTGATGATTTACAAGATGACTTTTTCCAAAAAGTATATGGAGAACGGAATTTGTATTTGAGTAGGTAATTATGAATTATGAATTATGAATTATGAATTATGAATTATGAATTATTAATAATGAAAATTAGAGAAGTTAATATCAACGATATTGAGGAATTATCAAAAAAATTTGATGCATACAGAGTTTTTTATGAAAAAGAATCAGATGTAGAGGGTTCAAAAAAATTCTTGAGTGCAAGAATTCAAAATAAAGAATCTGTAATTTTTGTAGCCGAAGTGAGTGAAAAACAAATCGTAGGATTTATTCAATTATATCCTATTTTTTCATCCACTAGAATGAAAAGACTTTGGCTTTTAAATGATTTGTTTGTTGAGGAAAATCATAGAGGAAAAGGAATTTCAACTTTACTAATGGATGAAGCGAAAAAATTATGCAAAAAAACGGATGCTTGTGGATTAATTTTAGAAACTGCAAAATCTAATTTTATCGGAAATGTTTTATATCCTAAAACTGGATTTTCTTTAGATTTAGAACACAACTATTATTCTTGGGATAATAATTAAAATTGCCCTTAAAGTAAAATAAATTTTCAACAAACCAATACTTTAAGACCACTTAATGTACTGATATACAGGTAATTATAAAATGTCTCCCTTATTTGTGAGGGAAACAAAATAATTTTCAACAATAATTGGAAATATGAAAGATTTAACAGTTTCGGCTATTGACCGACAACATATACTGAATAACAAAAAAGCAGTAGAGAACATACAAACTTATTTGGGTGTTACTGGTATGCTTTTCCAAGGTGAATATAAATTCACGCGACAACAAATTACAGACTTCTATGCCATAGACAATTCGACAATAGACAGATATTTATCTCAAAACAAAGAAGAATTAAAACATAATGGTTATGTAAATCTTAAAGGGAAAGCATTAAAAGAATTTAAAGAAGAATTTGGTTGGATGTTGCAAGAAGGAGCTAAAGCTCCTCAGCTTGGGATTTTCAACTTTCGTTCATTTTTGAACCTAGGCATGTTGCTTACCGAAAGTGAAAAGGCCAAAGCATTAAGAAGTAAAATATTGGATATTGTAATTGATACACTCAACCAAAAGTTAGGTGGCTCAACAAAATTTATCAATCAACGAGAGGAAGATTTTTTAATTGCTATGGCACGTGAACCTGCCTTGTCGATCTACATTTTCGGATGCAAATGCCAAAAGAAATTCTAATTATTTTGGAACTTTTTACTCGTTATTGTATCAGCAACATAAGAATT
>REAG01000340.1 GCA_004294265.1 Cytophagales bacterium
AGTTCGATAATTAAAAAGCGTACAATTGGTTCGATTTAACGGTTTGGTATTTTATTGATGGTTTTTTAGGAAAAAAGCTGTACGCAGCCAAGCTAGCTAAGATGTTTACAATAAAATTGATGAATGATCTATGTCTTGAATGTTCAATTTGGCACATGTTTTTAAGTTCATCATTCACGGTTTCGATTACCGATCTTTTTCTTAGCATAATTTTATCATGCATAGTCATCAAGCTGTTTTTCATTTTGTTACGTATTCCTGTAATGAGGTGTATACCATCATTAAAAAGTATTTCAACAAGTTTTTCAGAAATATAACCCTTATCACCAAAAAGTTTACCGAATATTTTTTTCAAAAATCCCTCTGTTTTTAATGGCGTTCTATCGTCTGTATTTGCCTGGCTAATCATAAAATTAATGATTTCCCCCTTATCATTTATCACGATATGAAGTTTGAAACCATAAAACCAACCCATAGTAGATTTACCCACAGTAGCTGTGCCTTTAAATACCTTATTTGCTTTAATTCGTTTGTTTTTACAAACGCGTATAGGGGTAGAGTCAGCAAAAGAAATACCCGTACAAGTACCTAAACAACACGTTTTTAAAAAAATAGTTAGGGGCAAAATAACGCTTTGACTAAGCTCAACAAAACGATTATAGGAAACCGTTACAGGAAACTCAGCTTGCATATGTCGTTGTACATAAAAGATATAGTAGTGCTTAAAACATTTAAATCCACTCATTTGAAACAATAAAAGAATAGCGATAACCTCGCTATTAGACATTTTAGGAGGCCTCCCTGCACTGTTACCAATAATGAAGTTTTTAGTCGCTTTTTCAAAATTCTTGCAAAATTCATCAACTGTGCAAAAAATATCGCTAATTTTGTCGTATGTAATCATCGTTTTTACCTTATTAAATATTTGAATTTCAAACACTTAAATATATAAAATAAAACGTTGATTACATAATTTTATCGCAAATAATTATCGAACTCAGGTTAAAAGGGTTACCGATAAGCATCGTTTGATTTATAAAGTAGAAGCGCAAAGCATCACAATAATTACCTGCAAGTTTCATTATTACAAATAGTTTTTACCGTGGTTGGTGGCA
>REAG01000297.1 GCA_004294265.1 Cytophagales bacterium
TCTTCCAATTCTATGCACATAACTTTCGTCATCTAAAGGAATATCGTAGTTGAAAACAGCATCCACATTATCCACATCAATTCCACGAGCCGCCACATCAGTAGCAACCAATACATTAATAATACCTTGTTTGAATTTAGAAAGTACAGTTGTACGTTGTTGCTGACGCA
Organism: Cytophagales bacterium; assembly: GCA_004294265.1. GTDB lineage: Bacteria > Bacteroidota > Bacteroidia > Cytophagales > UBA9547 > REAG01. Next base: position 171 of record REAG01000297.1, read on the forward strand.
AATCTCCATGGATTGCTTCTGCCATTACGCCTCGAGATTGCAATTCTTCCACTAATTCATCAACCATTCGCTTGGTATTGCAAAATACCAACATTAATTTTAAACCGTGCATATCCACCAAGCGGCTCATAGCTTCGGTACGAACACCCATGCGAACTTCGTAATAAAATTGCTCAATATTAGAAACTGTAAGTTCCTTTTTTGTTACTTTTATGATTTCTGGGTTCTCTTGAAATCTTTTTGTCAAATCCATAATAGGTTTTGGCATTGTTGCAGAGAAAAAGACCGTTTGGCGTTCTTCAGGCGTATTGCTCAAAATACTTTCAATATCGTCAATAAAGCCCATATTTAACATTTCATCGGCTTCATCAAGGATAACCATTTGAATATCGTTCAACTTCAAAGTGCCTCTATCAATATGATCCATAATACGACCTGGCGTGCCAATAACGACATTTGCACCTTGACGGATGGCTTGGATTTGCTTATCTATACTCGAACCGCCATACACTGCAACGGGACGTAAATTTCGCTTAAATTTACCTATTTTTTTGAATTCTTCGGCTACTTGAACCGCTAATTCACGGGTTGGACACATAATAAGTGCTTGAACCCCTTTTTTTTCTGTATCAATCATCTCGATACAAGGAATGGCGAATGCTGCCGTTTTTCCTGTGCCCGTTTGGGCTTGACCAATCATGTCTTTTCCTGCCAAAAGGTGCGGAATAGCTTCTGATTGAATGGGTGATGGTGTTGTGAAGCCCATTTCTGTAAGGGCTTGAATAACTTCGACCGATAGGCCTAAATCAGTAAATAAAATACTGTTTTCCATAAATAAAATTAAGGAGATTAAAATAAATGAACACAAACATTAAGCTATGTGCATCTATTATTAAACTACTCGGAAAACCACTAAGCAAAGCACAGACCGATAGGTTCAAAATTTAGACGCCTACACTGAGCTTATAAATTTTTTTGCAAAAGTAGTAATTATATTTCTATAATTTTTATGATTAGTTGTAATAATCAAAGATTTATAGATTTATTATATTTAATATAGGAATAATTCAATTTTATTAAATTAGTAATTTTATATTTTAATATTAGAAAATTCTTTAAACCTCAATTGAAAATTAAAAAAAACAGTACTAAAAGTGTGTTTCTATATGTTATCAATGGTTGCTATCCTTGACAATATTTTCGTTTATATTTCATAATACACCCAATGAAGAGTTATTATACATGGCTTTCGCATTTAAAAATAAATGAAGTATTATTTTATTCTATAATTATTACTGAATTTATACTTTCTGAATAAGTTCCTTCCCTTGGATTCTGCGTAATTGGAGCAGAAATTAAATTTAGAAAGGGTTTAATTAATCAATAGTTTTAAATGCGTTTGCCCTAGTTCTTATGTCCTAAAATTTGTTATATTGAGTTCATTAAATATTTACAATTAAATTTTTAGAAAACCCCTTTCTTATTTCCCCAATGGGGAAAAGTTTAAAAGGAATTTGTAATAATTTATTGGACTTTATATAATCAAAAAAAATGAACTATTAATTATTATAATTATAAATTATATTTGCAATACTATGGCGAGGATTTTAATTATAGATGACGAAAAAATGATTCGATTGACGTTAAAAGAAATTTTACGTTATGAAAATTACATTACAGAAGAGGCAATTGATGGAGAAGATGCTTTAAAAAAATTGCAATCTTCACAGTATGATTTGGCTTTATGCGATATAAAAATGCCTAAAATGGACGGAATTGAAGTGTTAGAAATGGCTCGCAAAGAAGGAATTTCTACCGCTTTCATTATGATTTCCGCACATGGAAATATAGAAACTGCCGTAGAAGCAACCAAAAAAGGGGCTTTTGATTTTATTCAAAAACCGCCTGATTTGAATAGATTGCTTATTACTATTAGAAATGCTCTTGAAAATAATCAATTAACGAATGAATCCGTTGTTTTAAAATCTAAAATTACAACTTTAAATTATGAAATTATAGGCGAAGATATTTCTATTGTAGAAGTAAAAAACATGATTGAAAAAGTAGCACCAACAGAAGCTAAAGTTTTGATCACTGGTCCGAATGGTAGCGGAAAAGAATTAGTTGCAAGGCAAATACATTTACAAAGCCGAAGAAATAAAATGCCTTTTGTAGAAGTAAATTGTGCAGCTATTCCAAGCGAACTTATCGAAAGTGAACTTTTTGGACATGAAAAAGGTTCTTTTACATCCGCCATTAAAAACAGAGTTGGAAAATTTGAGCAAGCTCATGGTGGCACACTTTTTTTGGATGAGATTGGAGATATGAGCTTAGCCGCTCAAGCCAAAGTTTTAAGAGCCATACAAGAAAAAAAAATCATGCGTGTGGGTGGCGAAAAAGAAATCGAAGTTGATGTTCGGATTGTTGCAGCAACGAACAAGCTCTTGAAATCTGAAATTCAAAAAGAAAATTTTAGAGAAGATTTATACCATAGATTGGCGGTTGTTGAAATTTTGGTTCCCTCTCTTAATCAACGAAAAAGTGATATATCAATTTTAGCTCAGTATTTATTAAAAAAAGTAATTCAAGAATATAATTCAAAACCAAAATTTATTTCAGCAGACGCTATTGAATATCTTTCTCAACTGAATTGGACAGGTAATATCCGAGAATTGAGAAATGTAATTGAAAGACTTTATATAATGTGCGATAAAGAAATTACGCTTTATGATGTACAAAAATATGCAAATAAATAAATATTGTAAATTAATTATCGAATATAATTACAAAAGTACAAATATAAAAGCTGGGGAATTCGCATTAAAAATAATTAGAGGGAACCTCTAAAAACCTCAATATTATTTTAAAAGCCCCACCCAAACCAATTTCTGTTACGAAACTGCAGAATCCAATTGGGAGGGCTTCAACGGAATTAAGGTTTTTAGGAGTTCCCATAAATGGTCTAATCCAAAAATAAAATTAAAAGTAATTTATATTGGATAAAATAAATTTTAATTTTTAAAATAAAAATTTAATCAATTTAAACTTTATTTGGAATATTACTATTTAAAGATTTATTTTGACTTTTATAATACAAAAATACCATGCACATAGAAAAAAGTGAATTAGAATCGCATAACGATAAATATATCAAGCAACACCATAAAAACTTTGAATATTTATCTTCAACGCTTGAAAACGAAGGCGTAAATGTTAAAAAAATTATCAAAGAATTGGTTGATTATCAAATTGCTATTCCGAGTTGGGCTTTAAGCACGGGCGGAACTCGTTTTGGCAGATTCCCAGGAGAAGGTGAGCCTGTATCTTTTGAGCAAAAATTAGAAGATATTGGTTTGCTTCATGCCATAAATCGCTCTAGCGGAGCCGTTTCGATGCATATTCCTTGGGATATTCCTAAAGATCCAAAGAAAGTAAAAAAACAAGCCGAAGAGTTAGGCATTAAATTTGATGCCGTAAATTCAAATACATTTCAGGATCAACCAGACCAAAAACATTCTTATAAATTTGGTTCGCTTTGCCATACTGATAAAGCGGTTCGCAAACAAGCCATCGAGCACAATATAGAAGTTATTGAAGTTGGTAAAATTGTGGGTTCAAAATCCCTCACGGTTTGGTTGGCAGATGGTTCTGGATTTCCTGGTCAGCAACATTTTGCTAAATCTTTCGACCGAACTTTAGATTCCTTGAAAGATATTTACAAACATTTGCCCGATGATTGGATGATTTTTACAGAACATAAACCTTTCGAGCCCGCTTTTTATTCTTCAGTGGTTCAAGATTGGGGTTCTTCTTTGCTTTTAGCCAATAAATTAGGAAAAAAAGCTGCTTGTTTGGTAGATTTGGGTCATCATTTACCAAATGCTAATATCGAACAAATTGTTTCACGCCTTATTCAAGAAGGAAAATTGGGTGGTTTTCATTTTAATGACTCTAAATATTCGGATGATGATTTAACGGTTGGTTCGTTGCGTCCCTATCAATTATTTTTGATATTTAATGAGTTAGTTGAGGGTGCAGGAAAAGAACTTTCCAAAACGGATTGGGGTTGGATGATAGATGCCGCTCATAACATTAAAGATCCGTTGGAAGACTTATTGCAGTCGGTAGAGGCTATCAAAATTGCTTATACGCAAGCTTTAATCGTTGATAGAAAAGCATTAGAAAAAGCTCAAGAAGCCAACGACTCGGTAAGAGCACAAGAAATTTTGCAACACGCTTACAGAACCGATATTCGTCCTTTGTTGGCAGAAGCTAGATTTTCGACTGGTGCAGCCTTAAAACCAATTGAGTTTTATAGAGAAGCCGATTGCCGAAAAACTTTAATTAAAGAAAGAAAATAATTTTAGAATTAAGTTAAGTTAAAGATAAATCTTAAACTTACATAATATATAAAATCTTAAAGTTGCTTATCAAAACTGTTGGTAAGCAGCTTTTTTTATGAAAAAGATTTTAAACTTTTAAAAATCTTTATAACTAAATCATTCTGTCTTCAAAAGAAAACTCAAGTTGTGATTTCCTACTAAGTCTTCTAAATTTAACTTTAGGATCAAAAGCCAAAATGATATTTTGTTTAAAGCTGTATCTTACAGATTTTTTTTCTAGTTTAGATTGAGAAGTCAAATTTTTCATAATGAATATTTTTGATTTTAAATACTCACAATTTTAAAGATAAATAAATCTAGAAAAGTCCAATGTTATAATATTGGACGTATAAATTTATAAGTTTATACATTTTTAAATCAAAAAATGGACAATCTGAGATATTTAGTGCTTTTTTAAAAGGTAATATTTAAAAAATAATTGGTCTTTAACCAATATAATTTCCGTCAGATAAGTAGTTACAAACTAGTAATTTACATCTTTTCTAAAAGACAAACGCATATAAGATGAATATAATTTTAAAATATTACTAAAACTTATGCTATTAATTTTTCCCTTTCGAGAAATGCGTTTATTTTAGAAATATTTTAATAATTTAAAATATTCATCTTTAATGCGTTTAATTGGTTAAAAAATCATTTTTTGAAGTTATATTTTTCTTAAATCTTGCAGTTAATTTTCTGAAACTTTAAAATAGGTCTTTGTTGTTAATTTTGAACTTGTTTTTCTATCTCAATAGCTTCTTGAATATAGCTTTTTATGATTTCTTTGGCATTTATGATTTCTTTTATGTTTTTAAAACGGAGCTGACTTGAGGTTTGTACATTTTCTGTATGTTGAACCAAAACTTGAAAAGGATCTGAAAGATTAGCACCTTTGAAAAATAAAATAGCACAATAGTCTTTAAAAACTTGAATTAAAGCAATATTTTCTTTTTTATAGGTATAACATGGAACTCCCCATTTGAATTCTTCTTTTAATTCAAAACTAAGTAAAATTTCCCTTAAAATTTTTACCTCTTCTTTACATTTATCAAGTTTAACAATATAGAAATCTACGTTAGGATTCATTTTAAAATATTTATAAATGATTGAAGAATTGATTTTTTATGATTTAAGCATTAAAATAAATGAAAAAATTATTTTTGTAAATTTATATAAATTGAAACAATTTTAATATTTAATTGAAATGATAATTAAAATTTGGATTTAAAATAAATATATTTGTAAAAATATAATAAATTAAAAATGAAAATCATAAAAATATTACTGGCATTGATGGTTGTTTTGGCTTTTGCAGGATTATATATTTACTATACTGCCAGTTATAGCGAAGGATTCAGAGCAGGAGCAATGGTAAAAATAAGCAAAAAAGGCTATATTTTTAAAACTGTAGAAGGCGAATTAAATTTAGGAAACTATTTTAACGATAAAGGTAGTCCCAGCACTTCGGTTTGGTCCTTTTCTGTTGATGCTGGAAATGATTCTGTGGTCAAAAAATTAGAAGATGCAGTCCTTTCTGGAAAACGAGTAAAACTTCATTATAACGAAATGTACACCCAATTTTCGTGGCGAGGCGATACCAAATATTTTGTTCATAAAGTTGAATAAATTTAATATTTTAAATCAAATTTTCGCTTTAGGTGTATATTGAAATCTGTTTTTTTTCGTTTCAATTATCAAAATGTATTTTAAAATAATATTTCGTAATAATTATTTTTTATGAGTATTAGAAAAAAACTTGGTTATCATTTAGTTAAATTATTGAATTGTAGTAATAAAGTTGCCAATCAGTATTGTATGCAAG
>REAG01000298.1 GCA_004294265.1 Cytophagales bacterium
TATTTTTAATAGAAAAATTTATAATATTTATCTTACTAAAACCTAAATTAGTTTTAATCAAAATTAATAGAATTTGAGTTTATCAGCAGACCCTAATTAATCTGAGTTTACCTGTTCTTTTGCAAACCTGCTTAAAGTATTGCTAAATTCTGATAATTGTTTTAGAACTTTTTTAAATAAAAATACCCTTACATTTTAATATCCACAATAAAACTTGGTCTTTGGCGGCTTGAATCTAAAGTTCTCCATATATATTCACCCAAAACACCAATTGAAATCATTTGAATTGAAGAAACAAAAAGTAAAACTACCATTAAACTAGTCCAACCTTCAGGAGTTGTTAATCCAAAAATTTTGTAAAATATTATAATAATTGCATATACTAAAGCAATAACTCCTAAGATTAAACCTATTGAAGAGATTAGTCTTAAAGGAAAAAACGAGTAAGAAACAATGGTATCTATAGTTAATTTAATTTTCTTTGAAATAGTCCATTTAGATTTTCCTTCTTTTCTTTTCTCTCTGACGTAAGGTACTGTTACAAAATCATAACCCATCCATATCAAATAATAAAGTGTATTGGTGTTTTTTTCTTTACTTTGCAGTAAGTTATCTTTTAAGATTTTATCAAAAAGAACAAAATCAAAACCACCTTCAGGCAAATTAGGTAAAGCTATTTTTCTGATTAGGTTATGATAAATATTAGCAAAAAAATCGGATATGGGCGAATCACTTCGTTTTTCTCGGTTTGCAATAACTAATTTATTGCCATTAAGCCAGTATTTATACATTTTTACCATTAAAGCTGGAGGGTCTTGCAGGTCAGCTGAAATCACAATATTACAATCCCCAGTTGCTGATTCCATTCCAGCTAAGATTGCATTATACGATCCAAAGTTTTTAGATAATTTAAGAATTGTTACTTTTTCGGAATTGTCACTTTTGAATTTTTGCATTGATTGCCAAGTATTATCTTTGCTGCCATCGTCTATTAAAACATATTCAAATATTGTATTTTCTGGAAATAAAAGTTCGTTTTCAAGTAATATTTTAGTAGTAACGGGTATGTTTTTTCCGTTGAAATAACAAGGAATAATTATACTTATTTTAGACATTGAAAAATTGTTTAATTATTTGACAAACATAAAAAACTTCTTCTTTTTTCATTCCTATATAAAGTGGTAAACTCAAAATCGTATCTGCAATTTCTTCTGCAATCGGAAAATCCCCTTTTTTATAACCTAAATTTTTATATGCTTCTTGCAAGTGTGGCGGTATTGGATAATGAATTACTGTTCCAATACCATTTTTTTCAAGATAGTCTTTCAATAAGTCTCTTTTTTGAGTTCTAATTACATACAAATGAAAAACATTCTTGAAGTCTGGGTGTGTTTTAGGTAAGTTAATTTCAGTAATATTTTCTAGATTTTCACTATACATTCTAGCAATTTCTTCTCTTTCAAACGTATAAGCTTCCAAAGTTTTTAGCTTGTAAGTTAAAATTGCCGCTTGCAACTCATCAAGCCTTGAATTAACCCCTTTTATTTCGTTAAAGTATCTTTTATTAGAACCATAATTACGGATTTTTTTCATTTTATCTGCATAATCTTTGCTATTTGTCGTGATTGCTCCAGCATCTCCAAGAGCTCCTAAATTTTTTGTAGGATAGAAACTTGTAGCGTTAATATGTCCAAAACTTCCAGTCATTTTACCTTTATGTGTTGCACCTTGAGATTGTGCATTATCTTCAACTACAAATAAATTGTACTTTTGGGCAATTTCCATGATGGTATCCATTTCACAACACTGACCATATAAATGAACAGGCATTATGGCTTTTGTTTTATTTGAAATAAGATTTTCTATTTTTTTAGGGTCTAAATTGTAAGTTTGCAAAATAGGTTCACAAAAAATTGGTTTGGCTCCAACCATTGATATTGCCAAAACTGTTGCTATATAAGTATTTGAGGGAACTATAACTTCGTCTTCTTCACTTATTTCTAACACACGTAACGCCAAAAATAAACCATCTAAACCACTAGCCAATCCAACGCAATATTCCATTTGATTAAATAGGGCATATTCTTTTTCAAATTCCGATACTTTATTACCTAGTACATAATATTTTGAATCAACAAAGTCTTCAAAAATTTGAACTAAATCATTTTTAATTCTATTATTAATTTCATCAAATGCAACAAATGGTATTTTCATAACTATATTATTTCCAAACTTCAAAAAACTTTTCCATGTCTCTTATATAATCTTTAGGGTCATAAAGCTCAGAGGCAAAAACCAATTGAACTGCGTTATGAGAATACTGCATGGTATGCCAATAATTTGGTGGAACAAACAATCCTTGATAAGCTTTTTCCAGTACAAATGTTTGTACATCTCCTTTTGCTGAATGTGTATTTACAATAATTTTTCCACAAACCGCCACTAATATTTGTTGCGTTTTGTAGTGTGCATGCCTACCTCTAACTATGCTTTCGGGCGTAAAATAAGTCCAAAAAACCCTTTTAACTTCAAAAGGTATATTTTTATTGCTTTCTACAATAGAAATATAACCAATAGAAGACTCTCCAATAGAATCTAAATTTATAATATGTGGTTTTAAATTATTAAGTTGTTTTGTCATAATTTTAATTCTGCAAAGATAAAGTACAAAAATTATTAAATGAATATATTTCAGTAATTTGGTATAAATTAAAATTCAAACATTCTGAATTAGTAATTACAGCTTGATTAGTTGCTTGAGTCCGCATAATTGTAAAATCATTTTCTTTTTCAAGTGCTAAATTTAATGATTCGTTAAGAAGTTTAATGTGCCAACCTCGATTATTTTCGCCTACTGCCGAAAGTTTAATACTTGCTATTTTTTTATTTTCCAATTCTGAATATTTTAAAGACATAAACGAATCAATCGGAACTTGGGCAGGTACTAAAGTATCGTCTGCCAAATTGCCCATAGCACACTCAAAAGCATATTTGTATAAGAAATCATTACCTTTATCGGGGAGATATACAGAATCTGAATGAAATCTATCAAACTTATTAATATTGTTTTTGGCAATATTGCCTATAACATTTGCCATGCTTGGGTCTGAAAGTTTATATTTATAAATGGTTTCTAAATGATTTTCAAAGTAATGAATATAATTCAAACGAGTTTCTACTTTTTGAAATCCACTTAAACTTAAAATTTGAATAAGTTTTGACTCTTTCAGAGGAATATCAATATAAATATGTGTAGGTTCAAAAAAAGTTGATTTAAACTTTTGTAAACCAGCTATTAAATCTTTAGAAACTGTACTTAATGGGTAATCAACAAACTTAATGGCAATACTATTAAATCCAAAAAAATCCGAATCCCATTTTAGTTTATGGAAATAAATAGTTATATTATTTTGGGTAAACGTTTGAAATGATTTTAAAGATTGAAAAAATTTATTGATTTGATTTTCTACTGAAATTCCCATTTTTTTTTCGTTAGGAAATTTAATATATTCAGATGTAATATCAGTTCTATATATCATTTTATAAAATTAATTTGTTTCGATAAAACTCTTTATATAAACATCACTTTATTATAAAAGTCAAATTTAAAAATACAGGTTAGAATTTAAAATAAAAACTCATATATACTATTTTTATTATAATATAAAGAAAAACATGTTTCTAATATATTGATAACTTAATTCAAATTTAGAAATTATAATAGAAATATTTAATCATATTGTCCAAGAAAGGAGTAAGATAACATAATCTGTTTTTCTTAACAAATTTATTGATAGATTTAAATAGCAATATTTCTTCCTATAAATACTTTCATTAATAACATAAGAAAAATAAAAGTAAATGTAATAATTTGAAATAAAAATAATATGTAATAAATATTTGGTAATTTAAAATTAAAATTAATTTGATGAACTCCTTTAGGCACCAAAATAGACATAACTGATAAATTTGATTTAATTATTTTCGTATCAATATTATCAATAGTTGCTTCCCATCCTTTGTAGTAATTTTGATTCAAAGTTAAAATAGATGGTTCACTATAATTAGTTGTTTTAAACTTAAATAGATTAGGATATATTTCCAAATTTTCTATTAAAGTCTTAGATTTATATTTTAAATATTTATTATCCAGATTAATAAAATCAATAGAATCTATAAATACAGATTTTTGATAGTTTATGTTGTTTTTTAAACTATCAGATAAAATATAAACATTTTCAGGTTGAAACACTAACAAATTATTTAATATTGAACTCATTTTTTTTGAATTAATAAATTTATTAAAGTCCTTTAATACGAAAGAATTATACCCATCATATGCGGTCTTTTTTGCGAATGTATTTAAGTTTCGAGTAAATGCACCTGTAGGAACTCCAGATGTACCATCATTAATATCGGAAATATCAATATTTTCTTGATTATTATTAAACCCATACTTTACATTTGCATTATATATTTTAGTTGCTAATTTAATTGACATACCTTCTCCATATACACAAATCCTACTTAACTTATTTGTGCTCATAATTAATTCCAGAGAAATTAAAAATATTATTAAATAAGTCAACCTTATCTTATTTTTGACAGAAAAAATTATAATGGCAAAAAAAAGTAAAAATATAATTAGTAATTTACCGTCATCATAAATCTGATAAAAATAATTTAAAATATTATACTCTTCTTGATTATTGTAGCTACTTCTATGTAAATCTATATAATATTTACTGTAAAATAATATAAATGTATAAAAACAAATAAAAGAAATGATAATAATAATATATCTTAATTTTTTAGGCTTAGTCAAAATAGTGTCTATTGAACCCGCTATTATTATAATAAAAAAGAATATAAATAGCATCCTAAACATTCCATTATTTCTAGTAATATTAAATCCTGGAACAAAATTGTATAAAAATTCTCTAAAAGGAAGTAAATTACCAACAGAGGCACAAATACAAAATATTGACAAGAATAAATATAAATAAGAAATTTTAGGAAGCTTAGTAAATATTAGTAATAATAAAATCAAAAAACCAATTACGCTAAAATAAGCGTTGTTCATGGACAAATCAGTTAAAGTAAAAGAATTATTAATTGCACTTAATGGGAACAAAAATGTTGAAAAGCTAGGTAAAGTAAAGGAATTTGTTAAGGCAAACTCTAAACTAATTCCAGTTGCTCTAGTAGTTGCAGAAGCCGTTTTAAAAACACTATAAAAATATCCAAAACTCATAATTAGCAAAAAAACAATAGAAATTAAAGAAAAGTATATTACCTTTTTTAATTGAAGCGATTTTGAAATGAATTCAAAATAAAGTTTAAAAAAAATAAAAATTATTAAAGGGTAAAATAAAAAAATAATTAATCCTGGGTAACCACCGACCATAAATAAATGCAAAGAAATAGCTAATTTTAAACTATTTATGAAAGAAGGAAAATCTAAAATTAGCAATACAGATAGAAAAACATAAGGCAGCCAAGCTCCACTAATTATAATATTATAGTGTTGTGCATTTCCAATAAGAAAACCACTACAACCATACATTAAGGAGGATATTATTGAATAGTGTTTATTTTTACTTATGTATTTACTTAAAAAATACATTCCAAAAGCCCCAACAATAACATGCCCAAAATATAACATATTAATAACCTTAAAGTTAATGTTATAAAATAAACCTACTATTAAATTTGGAATATAATAAGCACCAGATGACGGGTCTGCAAAAAATGGATAACCTAGACATTGATAAGGATTCCACAAGGGTTCAAAGCCATTTTTTATACATTCTGACAAATAAAATATAAATGAAAAATATGAATCAATCATATCCCATTTCATAATAAATTTTAAAGTAGCTACTTGAAAATAAGCTAAAATTAAAACTATTGTAATATAAATTAGAGGAATAAAGTCTTGGAAAAAAAGCAAAGAAGACAGTTTTGAAGACACTCCAGTTTTCGTTTTATTACTTTTTTTAATATCCATGTTAATATATAAGAATAATTATTCTGATTTTATAAAAATTATTTTGATTTCAAACCTAAAATACTAAAAAAGAAACTATATAATATTACTTGAAATCCAAGAACAAGACAACTAGATGCACAAATTACCATTCTTAATACATTGTTGTTATTCAAGCTTCCAAAATTAGATTCGTTCCAAATATTTAATGAATAAAAAGACAAAATTAATCCAACAAGTATTAAAATAGAACCAATCAGTAATCCTAGCTCCAAATTAAAATACTTATTTAAAATAATTGACATACATCATTACTGAGTACGTAATCGACCGTTTTTAAGTCTTTTTTTCAACTTGAAATAAATAAAAAAAAGAAAGAA
>REAG01000153.1 GCA_004294265.1 Cytophagales bacterium
ATTTGCGGAAAGTGCGAAGTGTTTTCTATCACGTGTATTTTTTTATCAAATAAGGTTGGAATATTTAGTTTTGAAATGTAATCGTGGTTTACAACTTTTTCGTTTTGTCCATGAATGATGCAGACAGGCAGTGACGTATTTTCTAAAATTTGAGTTTCTGCTTCATAACTTTCTGAAGTAAAATGTACTGGAATATTTTGAGCTATAATTTTTCTAAAATTGGTGTCGGTTTTAATGATAGAGTCAGACAATAAATATTGAATATTTGCATTTGAAGTAAATTCATTTACCAAAACCGCTATTTCATCTGTCGTAGGATGCGGCTGCATGAGTGTTTCAAAAGCTGGATTTGGTAAAAACGCATCCGCAAACGATGCCAAATTTGAAATTGGAGGCGTAGAAAAAAATAAAATTCCTTTGCAATTTACCAGTTTTGGCAAAGACTGAATAGCAATATGTCCGCCAAAACTATGGGCACAAATGATATATTCTGTTAATTCCAGTTTTTCAATAACTTCAATAACTGTTTCGATAATAGAAGAAACGGTATAGGCAATTTCAGGATTAGTTGCAAAATCTGACTTTCCATGTCCGAGTAAATCGATGGCTACTAAATGGTAGTTTTCTAATTCGCTACTATCCATTTGTTTTTGGAAAGTTTGGCTGTTGCACGAATTTCCATGTAAAAATAATATCGTTTTATTTGACTTTTGAGTATTATAAAAGTAAACAGAAATATTGCCAAATTGCGTAATTATTTTTTTCATTATTTTGGATTAAAAATGAAGTTTAAAAATCTTTCATTTTTAACGCCACAAAATAATACATAAAAAATCAATAAAAACATCCCCTAGTTGCGGTATTTTTCAAAATAATTTTGCACTATTTCAAGAAAAGTGTTGCATTTTATAAAGTATTTTAAAGTTCCTATTTATAAGTTTTGTAAATTGAAATTTATATATTTTAAACTTTTTTTCAAAAATAAATCTTTTGAATAAGAAAGAAATTGTATTAAATTTATATTCTAAAAATCTTTAAGATGCCATCTTTACAACTTCATTCTAGTCAAAATTTAGATATTTATTCTGCCTTAACCGAAACAAAACTTGCTTTGCCTTTTGTAAGCGAAGGAATAAGTGCAGGCTTTCCTTCTCCCGCCCTTGATTTTGTAGATTTAAGTATTGATTTGAACCGACATTTAATTAAACATCCCTCCTCCACTTTTTATGGTTTGGTAAAAGGACATTCGATGAAAAATGCAGGTATTTTTGATGGTGATTTATTGGTAATTGATAAAAGTTTAGAACCAATCGACAATAAAATTGCCGTTTGTTATATTGATGGAGAATTTACACTAAAAAGAATAAAAATAGAGAAAAAACAGTGTTGGTTAATCCCGGAAAACGAAAATTATGAACCCATAAAAGTTACAGAAGAGAACGAATTTTTGATTTGGGGCATTGTAACTTACGTAATAAAAGCGGTTTAATTTATGTTTGCATTAATAGATTGTAATAATTTTTATGCTTCTTGCCAACGTGTTTTTCGCCCTGATTTGAACGGAAAGCCTATTGTTGTGCTTTCTAACAACGATGGATGCGTAATTGCAAGAAGCAACGAAGCCAAAGAATTAGGAATTCCGATGGGAGCAATCGCTCATCAATTTGAAAAAATATTTGAAGAAAAAAACGTGCATGTTTTTTCTGCAAATTTTGCCTTATATGGTGATATGAGCCAAAGAGTAATGGAAATTTTGAGTGAATATAGCCCCGAAATGGAAATTTATAGCATTGATGAAGCCTTTTTAAAATTGGATGGATATGAAAACATAGATTTACAAAAAATGGGTGAAGAAATGCAAAAAAAAGTTACAAAAGGAACCGGAATTCCGATTAGTGTAGGCATTGCACCCACCAAAGCACTGGCAAAAGTTGCCAATAGAATTGCAAAAAAATATCCTCAAAAAACAAAAAGTGTTTATATAATAGATTCAGAAAAAGCTCGAATAAAAGCCCTAAAATGGCTTAAAGTTGAAGATATTTGGGGTATTGGCAGACAAATTGCAAAAAAATTACAATCCATAGAAATTAAAAATGCGTATGAATTTTCAGAATTAAATGACAATTGGGTTGGTAAGAATTTATCTGTTGTAGAGCTAAGATTAAAACATGATTTACAAGGAATTCCTACTTTAGATTTGGAAGAAGCTCAGCCCAAAAAAAATATTGCTACTACACGCTCATTTGAAACTAATTATACAGAACTTAAACAATTGGAAGAGCGAATTTCAACTTTTGCAGTGATTTGTGCAGAAAAATTACGCAAACAAAAATCATGTTGCAACTCGCTTATGGTTTTTATAATTTCTAACCGATTCAGAAAAGATTTACCCCAATACAGCCGCAATATTGTTATCAAACTTCCTTATCCTGTTAATTCAAGCATCGAACTTTCAAAATTTGCAATTTTAGCATTATCAAAAATATTTAAACCAGGATATTTTTATAAAAAAGCTGGTGTAATTGTGCAAGATTTTACAGATGAAAATATATCACAACTTACTATTTTTGAAAAAAGCGATGAGCGTCATGCGCCTTTAATGGCTGCAATAGATAAAATAAATGCAACTTTTGGACAACAAAAAATTAAAATAGCAACCCAAGACACCAAAAGGGTTTGGAAAATGAAACAAGAAAAACTTTCTCCAAACTATACTACAAAATTATCTGATATTATTACTATTAATTTGTAGATTAAATATAAAATTATATTACTAATATTTTATTGTAAAAAACTACATAAAACAAAAATATATGTTATTAAAAAGATTAAAAGTAATAAAATATATTTAATAATTTTAATTCAGAATTATAATATAAATCTTATTTCGCTGAATTTTTTAAATTCAATCAATGAGCGTATGTTTGTGCATAATTTAAAATATGAATTTCGCCAATAAAATTTCAACTATTCCTGTTTTTGATCAACTCAAAATTGCTATAAAAACCTCAAAATCAGAGGCTTATGTAGTGGGTGGATTTGTACGAGATTTGATAATGAACCGCCCTTGCAAAGACATTGATATTGTGTGCATCGGTAGCGGAATTGAGCTTGCTCAAATATTTGCAAATAATTTAGAACCCAAAGCTGAAGTAATAGTTTTTAAAAATTTTGGAACAGCTATGGTTAAACATTCCGATTTTGAAGTTGAGTTTGTGGGAGCCAGAAAAGAATCATACAACCGAGAATCACGTAAGCCAATAGTCGAAAATGGCACCTTAGAAGACGATCAAAATAGAAGAGATTTTACAATTAATGCGTTAGCTATTTCTTTAAATAGTACAAATTTTGGAAACCTTCTGGATTCCTTTGGTGGCGTAAATCATATTGAACAAAAATTACTAATTACACCACTCGATCCTAACATTACATTTTCAGACGACCCTCTGCGAATGATGAGAGCTTGCCGTTTTGCATCGCAATTAAATTTTGATATTGACCCCAATACTTTTGAAGCAATCAAACAAAATAAAGAAAGAATTAAGATAGTTTCGCAGGAAAGAATTATAATAGAATTAAATAAAATCATACTTTCTTCTAAACCTTCGTATGGCTTTAAAATGTTGTATTTTAGTGGTTTATTACAACTTATTTTCCCTGAATTAGTAGCACTTCAAGGTGTAGAAACGCAGGATGGAAGAGGGCATAAAGATAACTTTTTTCACACTTTGCAAGTCTTGGATAATGTAGCTGAACATTCGCAAGATTTATGGCTCCGATGGGCTGCCATTTTGCACGATATAGCTAAACCAGCTACTAAAAAATATTATCCAAAACAAGGCTGGACTTTTCATGGACACGAAGACAAAGGTGCTAGAATGACTCCAAATATTTTCAGAAAAATGAAATTACCGATGGGTGAAAATATGGTTTTTGTGCAAACACTCGTTCGTTTGCATTTGCGACCGATTGCTCTTGTAAAGGAGCAAGTTACAGATTCGGCCATTCGCAGATTGCTTTTTGATGCTGGTGATGCCATTGATGCACTTATGATACTTTGCAAGTGCGATATAACCTCAAAAAACAATGATAAAGTAAAGAAATTTTTAGCAAATTTTGAGCTTGTTCAACAAAAATTAATTGAAGTGGAAGCTAAAGATCAAGTCCGTAATTTTCAACCCATTATTGATGGAGAAGAAATTATGAAAACTTTTCTACTTCCACCAAGCAAATTAGTTGGGGATATAAAAACTGCTATCCGTGAAGCTATTTTGGAGGGCGATATTACCAATTCTTACCAAGATTCGTATCAATTTATGCTTAAAATTGCCAATGATTTAGGTTTAGAATTACCAATAACCAACAAATAATGAACAACTAGAATTTGATTATATTGAGTTCATTAAATATTTACAATTAAATTTTTAGAAAACCCCTTTCTTATTTCCCCAATGGGGAAAAGTTAAAAAGGAATTTGTAAATATTTATTGGAATTTATATAATCAATAGTTTTAAGTGCGTTTGCCATGTATTTTTGATTTGATGTGTGTTTATAAACCCGTCCAAGAAAACGATTTATTTACCAAAATCCTTTATTTATTTTAAACCAAAAAATTTGCATTTGTCGCTTGAATCAAATTTTGAAACTTCAAATAATAACGTCAATTTTCAACTAAAACCAAACCCCAATAAGGGCAGTTTTACTGTTAATTCAACTATTGAAAGCACCTATTTTATTACTGATTTACTTGGCAAAGAACTTGCCAAAGGACAGTTGCAAATAGGAGAAAATCAAATAGAAACAAGTCTTATTTCTGGCATATATGTTTTTATTTTTAGTAATAATAGACTAAAAATGGTGGTGGAATAAAGCAATAAATAAATTGTAAAGTATTAGTTTTTTTTATATAAATTATCGACCGTTTATTAAATTTTATGATTTAATAAACGGTCTTTTTTTTTATCAATATAAAGTAATAATTTAATAATTTAATAATTTAATAATTTAATTTTTATTACAAAAAAATAAATATATTTACAAAAAAAATAAAATTATGAGAAATAAAATAACACAAATAATAGCAGTAGGATTGCTGTTGGTTAGCTTTTGGGGAAATGGGCAAGCAAAACGTAAAACCCATGACGAGATGCAACAGTTTATGATTGACCTATCTTTTGAGCAAGCGGATTACATATTTGAAGCGGAAGCATTAGGGGCAAACGAAATGATACGATACAAGGACACTTCTTTTCAAAGTTCGATTTGGTATCAAAAACTACGCATTACAAAAATATACAGAGGAGGCAAAGAACTAAAACTTGGCTCTGCACTATCTCTTACATGGCTTGATATGAATTTAAGAGATAAATATCATTTTCAAAAAGCCATTTATTTTGCCAAAAAATCTGATTATCCAAAACCTAAGCTAAATGAAAAAATGGTTAATAAAGTGGCGGTGACTTTTATTGATTATTTAAATGAAATAAAAGATTCCATAGGTCAAAAACGACACTGGGGAATGAGTAGGGGCAGTTATTCATTTGGTTTATATTTTTATGATGTTGAAAATAAATTATTAAAAAACAGAAAAAACATAGTCATCCCCAAAACAGAATCAATAATTGAGTAAAAAACAATACCGTTAAAAAAAATAGAAACGCCAGAAATCATTGAAGACACCACAGGTAATGGCTTGGCAAAAGCACAGCAATATGAAAAACAAAGAGCAGAGGCTGATGAAAATATGCTGCGTAATGTAGAAAACATGAACTTAAGCGATACTGTTTCTTTGGCAACAAGACAGGAATATTATAAATATCTTACTAGAAATTTCTACAAAACGGCTGCTAAATTCAAAGAACTTTTTATAGATACTTACAAACCTGCTAAAAAAAAACTAAATTTTAGAACAGAAGCTAGTGAAGCAACTTTGGCAAACACCATCGATATGCAATATGGCATCAGAAACAAGACAATAACTACGGCAGCTGGCAAAAATTTTTACGAATTTGATATAACACTCAAAGCCACAAGTGCCGTAAAAAACATACTTTAAAGCACATTTTTTATCAATAAAAAGTAATTATTTAATAATTTAATAATTTAATTTTTATTACAAATAATTAAATACATTTACAAAAATTTAACTAAAAAAATAAAATTATGAGAAATAGAATAACACAAATAATAGCAGTAGGATTGCTGTTGGTTAGCTTTTGGGGAAATGGGCAGTATAAATTAGATAAGCAATCTAAAAAAAACATTGCTGAATGGGAAAAATATACAAAAAAACTTGAAAACAAACCGCCTGAAGTCCAAGCAAAAATGCGAGCTGAAAGAAAAGAGAAATTTGAAAGAAAAGTTATTGATACAACTTTGAGTAACTCAGATTATATTTTTGAGGCAGAATTTGCCTTAGATAGCAACCAAAAATGCATTTATACGCTTTATAGACAAGATTCTGTTTTAGTAGAAAAGGGTTATGATCGAGATTTTTATCGCTTGACAGATGCATTCAGATACTATAAACTTTTTATTACCAAAATTTATAAAGGGGGCAAAGAACTAAAAACAGGAACTATTTTAATTGTTGATAAACTAGACAATTACCCAGGGATTCGTAAAAATGGAATAATATCAATTAGACCGGAAAAGCAAATTTACGTTGTCAAAAAATCTATATTTCCTAAACCTGTTATTATTAATGATGTTGTAGATAATAGTGTTTTTATTAATTATCATCAAACTTTTATTCGTGATGATAAAGATTCTGTTGATGCTAAATTTTTTCATTTTACAACAAGGCATACTATCTATAGGAAATATTATAATGTAGAGCAAGAATTACTGAAAGGCAGAAAAGGTATAAGTATAAAAGGTGAAAGAAAAGAGCAAATAATAAATTATCCAAAACCAATAATAGACACCGTTGGAAATGGGTTAATAATTCGTAATTCAATTCAAATAAATGATGAACTTGACACCAAACAAGCAAAAATGCTTCAAAATTACATATTAAATGATAGCATTACATTAAAAAAAAGAAATGAAGTATATGAAGAGTTTCTTCCTGTGTTTCCCAAAACAGCTAAAAAGTATAAAGAAAAATTTATTGATAATTTTCAACCTAAAGAAATTAAAAGTAAACAAAAAGGCGGACCAAATGCGCGTATAGAAGAGGTTACACCCGGTACTGTTTCAGTACAGCTAGGCATCAGAAATAAGCAAATAACAAGTTCAAATGGTTTGAAATTTTATGAGTTTGATGCCACCATTATTCCAAGTAGTAATATTTTTGTTGAAACACAAGTTTTTCATTTTACATTAAATTCACAAGTTTTTGGAATTAATCCTGCTAATAGTGGTAAAATTACAATTGCAAAAGCACCTGCATTTTCAAATATCGCTAATAAATATGTTACTCAAGTTGATAATTACAATAATGGGTTTACAGTTCAATTTTATGCCTCGCCTATTGTTGCTGGTACTTCAACTACACCTCCGATATTTAACAGAGTTCAAATAAGCGGTGGAGTAGAAACAACTTTGTTTCACATCAAAATAGCCATTATTTGGAACAATCAAAGTTGCGATAAAAATTTACAACATGATTTTACTTTAAAGAGTGCGATTGAAATGTATTCAATCTATGCCACAACAAATAACCTTGATACCCAATATAATTTTTCTGCCGTTTCCTACTTTCAAGAACCACCTATTCCCAGTTCGCCATGTGCGCCTATTATTACAGAAATAGTACATAATGGCTATCAAGTGGGTGCCGTTAGAGGTGGAACTGAAGATTTTATTACAATTAAAGGTGCTGGATTTGGAGATAATCGAAATCCAAGTGTCTCAAAAATAGAATTTAAAAATGCAGATGTTGGAGGCATTGGAGATTATTCATTGATTGAACCAGATGATTCAGATTATATTAATTGGTCTGATTCTGAAATAAATGTTAAAGTACCTTCTTTATCAAAAGAAGATGCTATTCTAGCTTTAAAAGACAAATCTGCTGGTTCAGGAACAATAAAAATTACCAATCTTTTAAATAGTGCAAGCACAAGTTCAAACAACATAAAAGTAAATGTACCTATCAGTTTTTTAAACCGAAGAAGTGGTAATATAAAATTAAGAACTAATTTTGTACGTCAAAAATGCGTAAATGGTATCGAATTTGTGCTTCACAGCTCAGTTCAAGGTAATCAACCGGCCATTAATGCCATAGAAAAAGCCCTTGCAGATTGGAATTTAGCGTTAGGGAGCAGTTATCAACTGAGTTTGAAAAGAAATGGCTTGCAACCAGCCTTTGACAACACCCCCAATCCATTTTCAACTAATGATAAAAAAAATATAATTAGTTTTGGCAATAATTACAACTCATCTGAAAACGGAGCTATGGTTACTTCTAGGCCTACTGATATACTTCCGAGCCCAAATAAAGCATTTATTAATAACACAGATATTGGAATTAGACTGGATGGCTACCAATTTAGCAATAATACTTCTTTATCATGGGATTATAATATAACAGGAAATAGTATAACAAATAATAAATATGATTTTTATGGAGCATTTTTGCACGAAGTTGGGCATACACTAGGTCTAAACCATATCATTGAACCAACCAATGCCCTTATGTATTATGCAACCGAAATTAACCCAACGAGTTCAAATAGATTTACATTAACCTCTGATGGTGGTAAAGCGATAGAAGCTGTTCAAGATATAATTAATCTTAGCATTAATTTAGAAATTGGTTTTACAGCAAATAATGTTGGAAAATTGGGTAGTGTATCATTGCCAGTAAGTATTTCTGCTAACAATGGTAATTCGTTTTGTACAGGACAAGTATTTTCAACTTTGCTTGCTCCTACTTATTCTCATCCCTATTTCAATGAAAATAAATGGTTTAAAGATGGGTTATTAATAGCAACTGCACCTACTTATACGGCAAATGCAATAGGCTCTTATAGTTTTAATGTAGGTAGTAACGGCTGCACCACCACCTCCAATGTCATTACCATTACTCAACCAAACCTAACTCCTCCCACCATTTCAGCCTCAAAACTAAACCTTTGTGGTGCTTTGGACAATACAACCTTAACCACTTCAGCACCTTTTGGCAGTTATACTTGGCGTAAAAATAATGCAATTATCCCAAACAGCAATTTTAATAGTTTCAACACCAATACCGTAGGAAATTATGATTTAATAGGAAGTACGAACGGTTGCACCACCACTTCCAATGTGGTTACTATAACTCAAAATCCTACACCTACGCCAGTCATATTTTCCAACTTTCCTACCTCCACCATTTGTGCCCTTTCAGCCCAACTCAATAGTAATCCAAATTGCAACAATTGTCAATGGCGTAACAATGGCATAAATATTCCTTCAAATCAGGGTGGTAATACAGTGTTTCTTAACTTTTCTACTGCCGGCAAATACGATTTGTTAGGTACAATCAATGACTGCCCAGTAGTGTCTAATGTGCTAACCATTACCCAAATAGGTCGCCCTGTTCTAAACACAAATGTGGTTTATAGTGCCGTACCGAACTGCATCGGTACTATTTCAATTACTTCAAACTCAAGCAACACTTACAAATGGTTTTTTCCTAACAATAATACCTATTATTTGAGTGCTACCAATATGTTTACAGGTCAAACAAGCCCAACATTTGTAGCTGCATTGGCAAATATTCAACTCCCATGGCGTGTAGATGCTACTAATTGTGCAGGAACTAGTACAACTTTTATTCCTGTAAATGGCAATGCAGCCTATTTGCCATCCGCCATATCCATTGTTAATTATACCACTTTAGGTAGCTGTCAAGCTCAAATACAATTAACTTCCAATAATGCCATTTCTTACCAATGGTTTGCCCCAAATAGTAGCAATTCAATCGTAGGTGCAAATTTAATTTCACTTACTGCTCCGCTTACCAACGTGGTAGGCAACTACACAGCAAGGCTTACCAATGCCTGTGGCAGCACCGATGTTGCAATTCCACTAGCCACCCAAAATGACAAAAAACCAGCCGTTTCTATCACATTAAGCAATATTGTACCTACCAATGGTGCACCTTGCGTAAGTTCAGGTTCATTATTGGCAAATGTTACCAATGGTTTTTCGAGTTTGGTATTTATGAAAGGTGGCAACTCGCCCATCGGAACTGCCAATGCAAACCCTGTCATCACAAGTTATACAACTATCAGCAATAGCATAGTTGCAACCGCCATAAATGCTTGTGGCACAGGCATTTCAAACTCAGTTCGCCAACCCAATTTATGTTCTACGGGTTGTATTCCATCTTAGTACAGCTCCGTTTGTGGCACTGGCTTTCGTTCTGAATCAAATTTTGAAACTTCAAATAATAACGTCAATTTTCAACTAAAACCAAACCCCAATAAGGGTAGTTTTACTGTTAATTCAACTATTGAAAGCACCTATTTTATTACTGATTTACTTGGAAAAGAACTTGCCACAGGGCTGTTGCAAATAGGCGAAAACCAAATAGAAACCACGCTAACCTCAGGCATGTATGTTTTTATTTCTAGTAATAATAGAATAAAAATGGTGGTGGAATAAATTATTTAAAATAGTTGTATTTGAAATTAAAATGCAACTATTAAAAAACTTCTCATAAATTTAGTAGTTAAATTTAAAATTATTTATTTATGAAAATTACCGTTTGCAGAAAAGAACATTTTAATGCTGCCCACCGCTTACACAACCCCGATTGGAGCAAAGAAAAAAACGAAGCCTTTTATGGAAAATGTAACAATGAATATTACCACGGACATAACTACGAATTAATAGTAAAAGTAACAAAAGAAATAGACCCAGAATCGGGCTATGCTTTGGATATGAAGCAATTAAGCGACATTATCAAAACACATATTACAGATAAATTCGATCACAAAAATCTTAATTTACAAACCGAAGAGTTTAGGAAAACCATTCCTTCAGCCGAAAATATGGCTGTTGTATTTCATCAAATTCTTACTCGTGAATTAGGAAATGATTGTAAGATTAAAATAGTTTTATATGAAACAGAGCGGAATTTTGTGGAATTTCCGTCCGAATAATTATTTTTATGAATTTTTATATAAAGTTTTAGAAATATTTAAAAATTCCTTGATAAATTTCTTTATTAGGGAAATAAGAAAGGAATTTTCTAAAAATTGAAATTTTAATATTTATAAGACAAAATATAATAATGTTGTAAAAAATATTACTAATTTATTATTTTTTCAATCACTTTGATTAATTATAAATATTATACTTAATTTTGCAATCCTAAAAAATTTTTAATTAAAAAATGATTCAAGCCTTAACACCCCGAGAAATAGTTGCAGAATTAGACAAATATATCATCGGACAGCACGAAGCAAAGCGAAATGTGGCAATTGCACTCCGAAACAGATGGCGTAGAATGAACGCCACTCCAGAAATGCAAACCGAAATCATGCCCAATAATATTTTAATGATTGGCTCAACGGGCGTTGGAAAAACCGAAATTGCTCGCAGATTAGCCAAACTTGCCAATGCTCCTTTCCTTAAAGTAGAAGCATCTAAATTTACAGAAGTTGGTTATGTAGGTCGAGATGTAGAAAGTATGGTGCGTGATTTGGTTGAGCAAGCCGTAAGTATGATTAAAACGCAAAAGAAAGAAGAAGTAAAATTAAAAGCCGAACAGGCTGTAGAAGATGCTATTTTGGATTTATTAATTCCGCCACTTTCAGCAAAACCCAATAAAAAAAGCAGTAAGAAATCTTCAAATTCCGATATTTTTGATTTGCAAAATGCTGAAAATTTAAGTTCTGCCGAAGACATTGAACTCAACGAAAAAACAAGAGCAAAATTTAGAGAAAAACTAAAAAATAAAGAATTAGAAGATAAAAAAGTAGAAATAAACATACCACAATCATTTTCTGCTAATATTGGTTTGGTTGGTCCTGTGGGCATGGATGATTCTTCTATGCAAGGAATTCATGATATGATCAGTGGCATGATTCCAAAAAATGGTAAAAAAAGAAAATTAACGATTGCTGAAGCTCGCAAATATTTGATAGATGAAGAATCTTCAAAATTAATAGATATGGAAGACGTGAAAACGGAAGCCGTAAAGAAAACCGAAGATGCAGGCATTATTTTCATTGATGAAATAGATAAAATTGCTCGTCCTAGTGGTAAATCAGCATCAGGTGGCGATGTGAGTCGTGAGGGTGTGCAACGAGATTTGTTACCTATTGTGGAGGGTTCGGCAATAAATACAAAATATGGCGTTGTTAATACCGACCATATTTTATTCATTGCAGCTGGTGCTTTTCATGTTTCAAAACCATCAGATTTGATACCAGAATTACAAGGAAGATTTCCAATTCGTGTAGAATTACAAGGATTATCAAAAAATGATTTTATTCAAATTCTAAAAGCTCCAAAAAACTCTCTAACTAAACAATATTTTGCTTTAATGGAATCGGAAGGCGTTTCGATTGAATTTGAAGACTCTGCCATCGAAAAAATTGCTGAAATAGCTTTTAATGTCAATGCTGAAGTTGAAAATATTGGGGCAAGAAGACTTCATACAGTTATGAGTACGCTTTTAAACGAGTTTTTATTCGACATTCCCGATGTAATTACCAAAGGAACAACTATTAAAATTGATTCAGAATTGGTAGATAAAAAATTATCTAGCTTAGTAAAAAATAAAGACTTAAGCCGATATATTTTATAATTGTTAGTTGTTAATTGTTAATTATAAATAGTTAAGCATATAAAATAATTTTATACATAAAAATTATTACTAATTACTAATTACTAATTATCTTTTCCCTTTCTTATTCAATTAGGTTAGAGAATCTTCATATTTAATATAACATAAAAGTTTCTGAAATAATTAAATAAAATACGTGAAAATTGAAAAATCAGATAAATTTTTAGGGATTTTATTCGTAACAATTAGTGCTATTTTATTTTCTTCCAAAGGAGTAATTATTAAAACTGCTTATGCAGAAGGCGTAGATTCGATTACATTTCTTATGTTTCGTTATCTTTTTTCATTTCCCTTTTATCTTATTTTGCTTTTAATTTATTCTAAACCAAACCAGTATAAATCAAGTAAAAAAGAATTTTTATTGATTGTTTTTTTAAGTTTAATAGGTTATTATTTATCAAGTTTACTTGATTTTTATGGATTAGAATATGTTTCGGCAGGATTAGAAAGATTAATTTTGTTTATTTATCCAACCATAACAACCATTATTGGCGTTTTATTTTTTAATAAAAAACCCAATAAATGGATTTATATTTCTTTAATCATAACTTATATTGGAATATTTGGCGTAGTGATGTATGATATTTCAACCCAAGGAGCAGAAATTTGGAAAGGAGTTTTGATGATTTTTGCTTGTGCGGTCATGTTTGCTATTTATTTAGTTTTTAGTGATGAATTAGTGCCTAAATTTGGGACAATTCGCTATACTTCTATGGTAATGATAATTTCTTCTTTGGGCGTTTTTGTGCAGTTTTGTATTCAAAAAGATATTACAAGTTTGATAAATTTCAATACAAAAGTATATGTGCTTGGTGTAATATTAGCCGTTTTTGGCACCGTTATTCCATCTTATTTGATGACTGACGGAATTAAAAAATTAGGAGCAAGTAGCACTTCCATTACTGCGACTTTAGGACCCGTTTGGACGATTGTTTTGGCAAATATTGTATTAGGTGAACCCATTTATTTGGCTCAAATGATAGGAGTTGCTTTAGTAATTATAGGTGTTTTTGTAGCTTCAAAAAAATAATTTATCTACATAAAAACCAAATTTATTAAAAACAGTTTTAAATTTTATTAAAAAGTAGTATTTTTAAAAAGTTTTTAAAAAACATTTTTAAAAAACATTGAAAAACTCTCGGCTTCGTATTTTACATGTTTCTCCCTCTTATTTTCCAGCTCATACTTTTGGCGGACCTATTCAATCCGTGCATATTTTAAATAAAAATTTAAGTCAATTTGTTGATATAGAGATATTTACAACCAATGCAGGCTTAAAAAAAGACAAAAACATACAACCAAATAAAAAAATATTTTTAGAAAACATTCCTATTACTTACTTTTCTTTTTGGGGTTACGAACATTTTAATTTTTCGATTCCGCTTTTTTTTCAACTTTTATTTAAAGTAAGAAACTATGATTTAGTTCATATTACTGCCGTTTGGAATTTTCCGGTTTGGGCTGCAAGTTTTGCTTGCAGATTATTCAAAATACCATATATAATATCACCAAGAGGCACAATTTACCCAGAAACTATTCAAATGGGATCATCAAAATTTAAAAAAATATACTTAAAATATATTGCTTTTTCTTTTCTTAAAAATGCATCCGCAATTCATTATACAGCCGATGATGAAAAAAATAAAGTCGAAAAATTCTTGAATTTAAACAACGGAGTAGTGATCGCAAATGGCATCTTTATTTCTGAAAATCAAACAACTTTGCCATTTCCTGAATTTATTCCGCAGATGGATTATATTTTGTTTTTGGGCAGAATAGATAAAAAAAAAGGATTAGATATATTAATTCCTGCCTTTTCAGAAGTTTGTAAATCTTACCCAAATTTACTTTTAATTATTGCTGGTCCTGATTCAAACGGATATGTAAAAGATGTAGAAAATTGTATCAAAACCAACCAAATAGAAGATAAGGTAATCCTTACAGGACAAATTTTAGGAAATAGAAAAAATCAACTTTTTCAACATGCTAAAGCCTTTGTTTTGAGTTCTTATTCAGAAAATTTTGGAATGGCAGTTGTGGAAGCAATGGCAAATAATTGTCCGATTGTAATTTCAAATCAAGTAGGAATATTTGACGATATTATTACTTTTGATGCTGGAATAGTTACAGAAACGAATGTCAATTCTGTCAAAAATGGTATTTTAGAAGTTTTAAATAATTCTATAAAAACAAATTTTAATGTTATAAATGCTTTAAATTTGATAAAACAAAAATACGAAATCGGAGCTGTTACAAATTCATTTATAGATACTTATAAAAATATTTTAAATCAAAAATAATGAATAAATTATTTATTATATTACTAATTATTGTAAATATAATCGTTTTAAAAGCACAGTTCAAAACCATTTTATATGCCAACGGACAACTCAAATCTGAAGGATGCTTTTCAGTTAAAGATTCACTCAAACAAGGACCTTGGCGATTTTATTTTATGAATGGTAAATTGAACAGTGAAGGTTCTTTTTTCAACGGAAAATATCATAGCGAATGGAAATATTACCATGAATCGAACGGGAAAATACAAAAAATAGAAAATTGGAATTTAGGAGTTTTGCATGGCGAATCTAGAGAATATTACCCAAACGAAAAAATTGAAAAATATTTTAAATATAAAAATGGCGTTTATCATGGCTTACATTATGCCTATTTTGAAGACGGAAGTATTAAAAAAAAGGGATATTATCTAAACGGTTTGCCCGAAGGAACTTGGCAAATATTTTCGGGCAAAAACTTACTTTCCGAAGAAGGATACTACCAACAAGGTTTGCAAAACGGATGGTTTAAATTATATGATGAGTTAGGAAAATTAACTTCAGAGGGAAGTTATATTGATGGTATAAAACAAGATGATTGGATAGAATCAAAAATTATAAATTCAAAAGATAAAAATAAAAAAGGTAAGAAAAAATAAATGCCTTGCTAAAAACAATAGCAAGGCATTAAAAAATAAAATATAAATTATTATTTTTTAGCAATAGATATTAATTCAACTTCAAAAATTAAAGTAGAGTTAGGTCCAATTTTTCCGCCAGCACCTTGAGATCCGTAAGCTAAATTTGAAGGACAATATAATTTCCATTTAGAACCAGTTTTCATTAATTGTAAAGCTTCAACCCAAGCTGAAATTACACCATTTACAGGAAATGTTGCAGGCTGACCCCTTTCTACTGAACTGTCAAAAACTTCTCCATTGATTAAAGTTCCGTGGTAGTGCGTTGTTACCTCGTCTGTTGCTTTTGGCATTTCGCCTGTTCCAGCTGTTAAAACTTCATATTGAAGTCCACTAGGAAGTTCGATAACGCCTGCTCTTTTTTTGTTTTCAGCTAAAAAAGCGGCACCTTCAGCAGCATTTTTTGCTCCATCTTTCGATTTTTCAGGAGCATTTTTTGCTTGTTGAGCTTGAAAAAAAGTTTGGATTACATTTTGAGCTTCTTCAGGGTTCATTAATGGCTTTTGATTTTTTAAAACGTCATTTATCGCTCTATTTATCATATCGGCTTGAATAGAATCCGAAATTCCTTGTTGTTTAATATTTTGAGCAATGCTCAAACCGATGGCATAACTTAATTTTTCTTTATTGGTTGTAAGCATTTTTTTTGGTTGAATGGTTGTTTTTTTAAGGTTTGAAACTGGTTTTTTGGTTTGAGAAAAAGACATTTGAGCAGAAACTATACAAATTGCAGCTGCGGCAGTTAATTTTGTTATTTTCATTCGTTTTTAAATTTACTAGGATGCAAATGTATTTAATTTATTTTCTATCTCAAAAAAATAATTCAATAAAGGTTTATTGATAATTCTTGAAATTTAAGAAATTTGTGATACTTTTGCCCTTCTTTATAATTAGTCTAATTAAACGTGATTAAAATACTCGTCTTAAATTTTATATTTTTATTTCTTTTTTATGGAAATTCTCAAACTTTTTCTATAAAAGGAAAAATAAATGATTTGACTGAAAAGTCAAAAATTGAAGACTTAAAATTAATTATTCTAGACCAAGATTTTAAAGCAATAATATATAATAATAGAAATTTTATTTTTACAGATATTCCAAAAGGTACATATAATTTAGTGTTGTTAGAAAATGAAAAAATTGTAGATAGAAAAAACGTAATTCTTACAAATAAAGATATAGAAATTGATTTTAATATAGCAGAAATATCTACCGAACTTGAAGAAGTTCATATTAAAGACAGCCGTCAATCAGATTTCGGAAAACTTCATTTGCGTTCAATAGAAGGTGTTTCAATCAATGAAAGTAAAAAATCTGAAGTAATAATGCTTGATAAAATAAATGCAAATTTAGCTATTGATAATGCAAGAGAAGCATTTGCAAAAATTCCAGGTTTAAATGTTTGGGAAAGTGACGAATCAGGCGTTCAATTAGGAATTGGAAGTCGTGGATTAAGTCCAAAACGCTCCTCTAACTTTAACGTTCGTCAAAATGGATATGATATAAGTGCCGATGCCATTGGTTATCCAGAAAGCTATTATACACCACCCTTAGAAGCCGTTGAAAAAATAGAAATATTACGAGGTGCTGCATCGCTTCAATACGGAACACAATTTGGCGGAATGGTAAATTTTGTAATGAAAAACCATAAAAATTCTACTAAACCTGTTGAATTAAAAACAAATCATTCTTACGGAAGTTATGGATTTTACAAAGGCTCGATATGGGCTGGTGCCAAGTATAAAAACCTTTCAGCAAAAGCTTTTTACCAATATAGAAGAGGAAATGCATGGCGGCAAAACTCAGATTTTCAAGTACACACTTCTTATTTTAATATAAATCAAAAAATAAATGATAAATTAGAAATTGGTTTCGATTATTCTTTCAGGCATAATCTTTCGCAACAGCCTGGTGGTGTAAATGATTATTGGTTTGAACAAAAGCCCGATACTTCGTTTAGAAGTCGAAATTGGTTTAGAGTAATTTGGAATGTGGCGGCTTTGTATGGAAATTATAATTTTTCGGAAAAAACCAAACTAACAACAAAAATATTTTTTAATTATTCTTACAGAGAATCACTAGGCAATTTAGAAAGAATTAGCCGACCTGATTTATCTGAAAATAGAACTATAATTTATGATCATTTTGTAAATATAGGAGCAGAAGTTAGACTCTTGCATAAATATAAAATTCTAAATAGAAGTAGTGCAATTGCCACAGGTATAAGGCTATATCGTGGTTTTACAGACTCAAAACAAGGAGATGGTACCAATCAAAGTGATGCTGATTTCAAGTTTTTAAATCCAGATAATCCAGAAAGATTTGTATTTTCTTACAAAAATTATAACGCATCTTTATTTGCAGAAAACTTGATTTATTTGACTGACAAATGGAGCATTACGCCAGGAGTTAGATATGAATTTATTGAAACAAATTCTAATGGATATTACCGATTTATGATTAAAAACTTAGCTGGAAATATCATTGCAGATAATCGTTTCTTAGAATCTCAATCGCTACCCCGAGGGTTTTTGTTGGCTGGCGTTGGAACAAGTTACAGACCAAATTTGCACCTTGAATTTTATGGCAATATATCTCAAAACTATCGTGCAGTAACATTTTCGGACATGAGAGTTCAAAATCCAAACTTTAAAATAGATCCCAACCTTCAAGATGAAAAAGGATTTACTTCTGATATTGGTTTTAGAGGAACATTTAAAAAAATCTTAAATTATGACTTTAGTCTTTTTTACTTGAATTATTCAAATCGTATTGGCGAAATTTATAAAACAGATGATGCCTCAAATTTCTTTATTCCTTACGTTTTTAGAACCAATATTGCAGATGCTAACACCTATGGTTTTGAGTTTTTTGGGGAAATAAATTGGCTATTGGTTTTTAATAAAAATTACGATGGAAACCATAAATTAACAACTTTTTCAACTGCATCTGTCAATCAAGCAAAATATACAAATACAAATCGCACTGATATTTTGGGTAAAATGGTTGAAAATACACCTATTTTTTCTAATCGTTCGGGTTTAACCTATGCCTTTAAAAATTGGACTTCGACAGTTACATTTACATATATTGGTGAGCAATTTTCGGATGCAACTAATGCCGAAAGTGATTTTTCAAAACTTTCAAATGGTCTTTTTGGCTTAATTCCTGCCTACCATGTGGCGGATTTTTCAACAAAATATACGTTTAATAAACTATTTTTTGAAGCAAGTATTAATAATTTTACAAACCAAATTTATTTTACTAGAAGAGCCGAATCTTACCCAGGACCAGGTATTATGCCCTCTCCGCCCATTCGATTATTTGTAAGTGTTGGAATCAAAATATAATTTTAATTAAAAGTTTTCGTTTTATAAAACTATATTAAACGTCATAAATAAACGTGGTTAATAGTTTAATTCTTGATTAGATTCTTTAAAATTATTCCAAAATAATTGAAGGTCATATTTTAAATCATC
>REAG01000299.1 GCA_004294265.1 Cytophagales bacterium
GAGGGGGTAGTTTTTTGAAGTGCTAAAAAAAATGCGTTTCTAGTTAATAGAAACGCTTTTTGTGTTATATTTGCAAAGCTGTCGGACGTCAGTAGTTAAATCCTAAAAAGAAAAATCATAGTTTTAATGAATAATTTTCTAAAAAACTATTCTAGCTTTGCCATTTAGTCCTCTTCTATTGTACTTTTCATGTCCGGACCTTTCAAAATACCACGAGTACTCGAAGATACAAAATGTATGATTTCATCACGCTCTGGCGAAGGCTGAAACTCGACTTCCACTTTATGCAAAGCTTGGTTGGTATTCATACCTTTCATATAAAAAGTACGATAAATATCAGCAATTTCGTTGATTTGTTCGTTAGAATAACCTCTTCTGCGAAGTCCGACCGAGTTTATACCACAATAACTGAGTGGTTCACGAGCTGCTTTAACAAAAGGGGGAACATCTTTTCTTACTAAAGCACCACCAGTAACGAAAGCATGCGCTCCAATATGTACAAATTGATGCACGGCAGACGTTCCGCCAATCATTGCCCAATCATCAATGGTAATATGTCCTGCCAATTGCACACTATTTACAATAATACAATTATTACCAATCGCACAATCGTGAGCAACGTGAACATAAGCCATTATCAAACAATTTGAACCAATCGAAGTTTGATTACTTGCCGTAGTTCCTCGGTTAAGCGTAACACATTCACGGATGGTTGTGTTATCGCCAATAACTGTTAAAGTAGGTTCACCTTTATATTTTAAATCTTGCGGAACAGCCGAAATGGATGCACCAGGGAAAATTTTACAATTTTTTCCTATTCTTGCACCATCAAAAATAACGGCATTTGAGCCAATCCAAGTGCCTTCACCAATCTCTACATTGGCTGCAATATAAGCAAACGGCTCAATCGTTACATTATTTGCAATGATTGCGTTGGGATGTACGTAGGCTAAATTGTGAATCATTTTAAAATTTATACTCCTGGTTTACGAACAATACTAGCTGTCATGGTGGCTTCACAGGTTAATTGCCCGTTTACGTACGCATGTCCTTGCATTTTAATAATTCCTCTCTTGATAGGTGCTACTAATTCACACTTATATATTAGTGTATCGCCAGGAACGACCATTTTTTTGAATCTACAATTTTCGATAGCTAAAAAGTAAGCCCAATAATTTTCGGGATCATCCACAGTTTCAAGAGCCAAAATACCGCCCGTCTGTGCCATGCCTTCTATTTGAAAAACACCCGGAAATACAGGATTATCATGGAAATGCCCATTAAAAAATGGCTCATTTATCGTTACGTTTTTAACGCCAACCACCAAACTTTCTTCCAAATGAATGATTTTATCTATCATTTTAAAAGGGTAAGAATGTGGCAAAATATTATATACTTGCTTTACATCATACACTGGAGGCAAAGATGGATTATAATGCGGAGCCGATTTTTTGCTATCCAACATTACTTTTTTAAGTTTTTTAGCAAAAGCAATATTAGCTGCATGCCCAGGACGGGCTGCCATAATTTGTGCTTTCAACGGACGACCCACCAAAGTCAAATCACCAATTACATCCAATAATTTATGGCGAGCTGGTTCGTTATTAAATCTTAATTGAACGCCATTTAAAATTCCTTCTTTTTTTACTTCAACTTTTGGAATGTTGAATAACTTTGCAAGACTTTCTAATTCTTCGTCTTTTATTACTCTATCCACAATCACAATGGCATTATTCAAATCGCCACCTTTGATTAAATTTTGAGCTTTTAACATTTCAAGTTCATGCAAAAAGCAAAATGTACGACAGGCAGCAATTTCTTTCGCAAATTGTTTTATGTCTGTAATGGAAGCGTGCTGACTTCCTAAAACCGTTGAGTTATAATCAACCATGACCGTTAAACGGTAATTATCGAGCGGCAAAGCAGCAATTTCTACGCCACGAGCTTCATCAATATATCTAATATTTTCGGGAACAACAAAATAATTGCGAGGTGCATTTTGTTCTAACAAACCCACTTTTATCAGCTCATCCACATAAACTTTTGAACTTCCATCCATAATTGGCGGCTCAGGACCATCCAATTGAATGAGTACATTGTCAATTTCTAAGCCTGAAAGTGCAGCTAATGTATGTTCGACTGTGTTTACTCTTGCCTCATTTTTTTCTATGGTTGTACCACGAGATAAATCCACGACATAATCTACATCCGCCTCAACTATGGGCTGATTTGGTAAATCTATTCTCTGAAATTTGATACCAAAATTTATATCTTGAGGTACAAATGTCATGTTACAATTAGCACCTGTGTGGAGACCAACACCAGATATTGTAACATTTTCTTTTATGGTTTGTTGTTTGCTATTCATTAATTATGATTGGAGCGTTGGCAAATGTAAAACTTTTTCTTCAAGTTCTTCAATTCGCTTTAATAATTCTGGTAATTTTCTATATACGCTATACGTACGCATTTGTTGTTTAAGTTCTACCGCTGGCGAACCAAAGTAAGATTTTCCTGAATCAAAAATATCTTTTGAAATGCCCGACTGTGCCCCAATACTAGTTTTGGCAGCTACTTCTATATGTCCAACTACACCAACCTGACCAGCAATAATGCAACTTTCGCCAATTTTTGTTGATCCAGAAACACCTGTTTGAGCTGCTATAACTGTATTTTTTCCTACTTCTACATTATGGGCAATTTGAATTAAATTATCTAATTTTACGCCCGTCCTTATTATTGTAGAACCCATTGTGGCACAATCAATAACAGTATTTGCACCAATATCAACATGATTTTCTAAAATTACATTTCCGATTTGAGGAATAGTTTTGTAGGTGCCATCTGGCTGCGGAGCAAATCCAAAACCATCGCTTCCAATAACACAACCTGATTGTAAAGTACAATAATTACCGATTTTAGTATTACTATAAATTTTTACGCCAGCATAAATAATAGTGTTATCGCCAATTTCTACACTATCGCCAATGTAAACATGCGAATAAATTTTTACATTATTACCAATTTTACAATTATTTCCAATATATGAAAATGCTCCTCTATAATTATTTTCACCTATAATTAAATTTTCGCCAGCAAAACAAGGTTGTTCAACACCTTTTTTAGCAAAAGTAGTAAGTTTATGATATTCTTCTAATAAAGTTGAAAATGCAGTATAAGAATTATCAACACGAATTAAAGTCGTATTAATTTTATCTTTTAATAAATAATCATGATCTACAATTACAGCACCAGAAAGTGTAGAATATAAAAAATTTTCATATTTTAGATTTGATAAAAAACTAATTGAATTAGGAGTTCCCTCCTGAATTTTGGCTAAAGTATTTACTTTTAAATCGGCATTTCCTTCCACTTTTCCGCCCAAAATGTGTGCAATTTGACTAGTAGTAAATTCCATGACTATAAATTTTTTAATTTAAAGTATTCAACAAATGCTTTATCAATCACAAATATATAAATAAATCAACATTAAAGATGTGAATTCATTTTATTTGTATATTAAACTTAAACAAATGTTTTTATTTATGTAAAATTTAATAAAATCGTAACCCATTTTTATAAAAAATATTATAGTTTTCAATAAAATTTTAGGATTCCTTAAAAGTACAAAACAGAAAATATAAACATCTTTTTGGGTTTATAATAAGGAAATTTGATTAAAAAGTCAAAATAGTTTATAAAAAATACAGGGCTTACGCCTTTAAAATAATTAAAGAATAGTTGCATATTGTAACTACTCAGCTCTAGATTTACCAATAATTTTTAAATTTGGTAAAATAGGCTCATTATTTTTAAAGAGTGTGTGGACCACCGACCTCAAAATAGCAAATATTTGAGCGTTTTCAAGGGATTTGAATAGCCCAAATAGCTTTGTTTTGACTTTTGTATTACGAATGGTACGCTCATTTCCGTTATTTTCTGGCATAACAAAATCGTGTTCTAAAAACTAAAAAAGTGGGTTTTGGTGTTTTATGAGCCGTTTTATAAATGGCAATAATAGTGAATGTTCTTCTTTTTTTGGCAAATCTAACATCTCGATCAGTTGTTTTTGGTAATTTTCTGCCAAAGTTTTTGATTTTTCGTTTTCTTGTATGGCTTGGTAAAAAAGCTGTTTTAGACTTGTAACTAAAGTGCTATTTTTGTAAAGATCTTCAAAATATGGGCTTTTCTATAAAATTTATTTAAAAAAAGCTCAGACTCCATTAATTTAGAAAAACAAATCGAAGACTTTTTTAAGTAGATTGATTATATTAAAATAATAATTTTTATATTATATTGAGTCCATTAAATATTTACAATTAAATTTTTAGAAAACCCCTTTCATATTTCCCCAATGGGGGAAAGTTTAAAAGGAATTTGTAATTATTTATTGGAATTTATATAATATCGTATATTTTAAAACTTGATATTAAAATTTTTAAATAATATAAAAGTAATTTTTTATTATTTAAATGAATTTTTTGTTTAATTTTAATCAATAATAAGAATAAAATGATATTATTTTTTACATTTGCAATAAAATATTGACCGTTTTTAAAAATGCTTTCAAAAAGAAAGAGTTTAATATTAGTAATTTTTTTAATTTTTACGTCATCATTCGCCTTAAATTCATGTAAGAAATCAGCTAAAAACACTGGTTCGAGCGGAGATTCGACTTCTACCATAAGTAGTTCTTCGGGAGATAGTTCTAGAAAAAACCCTCCTACAATTAGCAAAAGTAATGCCTCTAAGCCTTTAGAGCCAGAAGCTATTTTCAGACCAAACATGGTTTTGATTGAAGGTGGGCGTTTTTTAGTTGGTTCTGAGAATCTTGATTTTGACCCCAAAGGAAACCAATCTTACACAGCTACAGTGGAAACTTTTTATATGGATGAAACCGAAATTGCTAATATTCATTGGTTAGAATATATGTTTTTTATTCGCAGAAAATCAGATCAAGAATATTTGGCAGCCATGCCAGATACCAATGTTTGGGCAAGGGAATTTAGCTTTAATGATTTTTATGTAGAAAGTTATTTGCGTCATCCTGGCTTTCGATTTTATCCTGTTGTGGGTGTTTCGTGGTTGCAAGCAAACGAATATTGCAAATGGCGTTCGGATCCGTTAGTTAAATTTACTGCCAAAGAAGTTCCAAAAAGAGGAACAGGA
This sequence comes from Cytophagales bacterium, assembly GCA_004294265.1. Taxonomy (GTDB): domain Bacteria; phylum Bacteroidota; class Bacteroidia; order Cytophagales; family UBA9547; genus REAG01. Next base: position 5,170 of record REAG01000299.1, read on the forward strand.
AAACGAATTCAACTAGGCGATTCGCTTTGGGTTTATGAAGGTTATCGAACACCAAAAGCCGATAAAAAAAAGTCTGAAATTACTTTTCGATTACCAACCGAAGCCGAGTGGATGTATGCAGCTGGTACTTTTAGTTATCACAAACCCTATTTAGATGAAAAAGATTTTTACAAACGAGTTTACCCATGGGATGGTACAGGATTAAGAAATCCGCATAGTAAGAAAAAAGGAATTTTTTTTGCTAATTTTAAACGTGGAAGAGGCGATTATAGCGGAGTGGCTCGCAGTAAAAACGATGGAGCAACTTATACTGAATATATTTTTTCTTACCCGCCAAACGATGTCGGTTTGTATAATATGGCAGGAAATGTAAACGAATGGGTATCTGATTTATATGATTTTGTGCCTACAGAAGTTCAAAAATTTGAATATAACAAAAAATCTCACGAAGACCAAGAAGGTAATAAGGTTGAAGCCAAAGAAGATGCTGAAAATGATAATTTTCAAATTTATTTAGAAGAAGAAAGATACAGGGTTTACAAAGGTGGCTCTTGGAATGATGTTGCCTATTGGCTTTCCCCTTCTACAAGGCGGTTTTGGGCTGAAGATTCATCTTCTTCTGCGATTGGATTTCGATGTGTGATGGATATGGTTTATCAAAAACCTGTGGTTGATAGCTTGGCAGAAGCAAAACCTAAAAAAGATAAACCTAAAAAAGATAAAAAATCAAATTCTTTAAGCCCTGATTCGGAACGTTCTAATTCTGAAAAGTCTAGTAAATCGGAAAGTGATACAAGTAATGTGAAATAGTTGATAGCATAAAATACACTAAATTTAAAATATTTCAAGATATTTTTTATATAAAGTCCAATAAATAATTACAATTCCTTTTTAACTTTTCCCCATTGGGGAAATAAAAAAGTGGTTTTCTAAAAATTTAATTGTAAATATTTAGTGGACTCAATATAAGATAAATATGATCTGCTGAATAAAATAAAAAGTTTAAATATAGCATTGAAACAACACAGAATACGGGGTTTACAAATTTGAAGTGCGAGCTTTTTAAATTGTTTATCCTAAAATCTTTGTAGTGGTTAAGTCTAATTTAAAATCATGGGCAAACTATTATATTGAGTCTAATAAATATTTAATTGTAAATATTTA
>REAG01000154.1 GCA_004294265.1 Cytophagales bacterium
ATAGCCCATGTACTTACATTTCAAAAGTAAAACATAAATATTTCTTTCAAAACTTCATTAATTATCTTTTCTCAAGGGCAAAAGAAGTCAAAAAACGTATTTTTTTGTGTATTTGGTAATTAAATGGGCTGTTCAATATTTTTATAAGCCCCACCCAAAGCAATTTCTGCTACGAAATCGCAGAATCCAAGTAGAATGGTTTCATCGGAATTGAGGTTTTTAGGAGTTTCTATTAGTAATTTAATTTTCTAAAATATCTTTAAAAGTTTTATGATAAAAACATATTAAAGGACTTAAAAATATTTTTTTGAGAAACTTTGAGAATATTATTCTTTATCTTTGTAACTATTTAGTCCTGAATTTAGCAATAATTTTTAGATTCGGTAAAATTAGGCTCATTATTTTTAATGCGTGTATCTATCACCAACCTCAAAATAGCGAATATTTGAGCGTTTTCAAGGAATTTGAATTGTCCGACACCTTTGTTTTGACTTTTTATTACGAATGGCACACTCACTTCCGTTATTGTCTGGTGGAATATAATCGTGTTCTAAAAACTGAAAAAGTGAGTTTTAGTGTTTTATGAGCCATTTTATAAATGGCTTTAATAGTGAGTGTTCTTCTTTTTTGTGTAAATCTCACTGCTCGATCAGTTGTTTTGGTAATTTTCTGCCAAAGTTTTTGATTTTTCGTTTTTTGAGTGGCTTGAAAAAAGCTCTTTTAGACCTCAAATAGGATATATATATTATATGATTTTTTTATTAATTTATCTAACTTTTAATCGGTTTTATTTTTGATTGAAGAAAATAATTTCAAGAATTATTAAATCTTTCGCGAAAACAACTTGAATTTCAATATTTTAATTACATATTTACAAAAAAATACAGTTTGATTATGGAAATGTTAATATTTATTGGGCTAATTATTATTGGCTTTTTTATTTTAATGTACTTTGTGCCACTTAATTTGTGGATTACTGCCGTTTTTTCGGGCGTTAAAGTAGGTTTATTTGATTTAGTTTTTATGCGAATCCGAAAAGTGCCGCCAAGAATCATAGTAGAATCCTTGATTACCGCCACAAAATCTGGATTGCAAGTTACGCCTTCTGAATTGGAAACCCATTTCTTGGCGGGTGGGAATGTTCGTTCGGTCATAAAAGCTTTAATTTCGGCTCACATGGCAAACATTCCTTTGAGTTTTCAACAAGCTGCCGCTATTGATTTAGCAGGTAGAGATGTGTTTGAGGCCGTTCAAATTTCTGTTAATCCTAAAGTTATAAATACTCCTAATGTTACTGCTGTTGCTCAAGACGGAATTCAATTAATTGCTAAAGCAAGGATTACAGTAAGGGTAAATATAGCAAAATTAGTAGGTGGAGCTGGCGAAGAAACCATTTTAGCAAGGGTAGGAGAGGGGATTGTTACTTCAATTGGTTCATCACTTTCGCATAAAGAAGTGCTTGAAAATCCTGATAAAATATCTAAATTAGTTCTTCAAAAAGGATTAGATGCTGGTACAGCTTACGAAATTCTTTCTATTGATATTGCCGATGTGGATGTAGGAGCAAATATTGGAGCAAAATTACAAATAGATCAAGCGGCTGCTGATTTAAAAGTAGCGGAAGCCAAAGCGGAAGAAAGAAGAGCTATGGCAGTTGCTGTAGAACAAGAAATGAAAGCTAAATCTCAAGAGGCAAGAGCAAAAGTGATTGAAGCAGAAGCCGAAATTCCTCAAGCAATAGCTGCGGCATTTAGAAGCGGAAATTTAGGAATTATGGATTATTATAAATTGCAAAACATGAAAGCCGATACCGATATGCGTAGTTCGATTGCTGGCAATGAAGGTGCTGAAAAACATTAATTTAGTAATTAATAAAAAAAAGTCTGTAATTTAATTTACAGACTTTTTTTTTATAATATATTCATACTTTGTTCTTTTATTTTTTCGAGTTCATCTTTCATTTCAACTACCCATTTTTGAATATTTGCATCGTTTGCTTTTGAACCAATGGTATTTATTTCTCTTCCAATTTCTTGAGTAATAAATCCGAGTTTTTTTCCATTTGCTTCTTTGCTATTCATGGTTTCTAAAAAGTAGTCGATATGCGTTTTAAGTCGTACTTTTTCTTCTGAAATATCTAATTTTTCGATATAATAAATTAATTCTTGTTCAAATCTATTAGTATCAATTTTGTCGGAAGGCAAAAATTCTTCTAATTTAGATTTTATTTTATCTCTAATTTTCAATAATCGATCGCTATCTTTTTCGGCAATTTTATTTAATCTATCTTCTATTATAGCTAGGCAATTTTGAATTTGAATTTGTAATTTTTCTCCTTCATCTTTTCGGAAATTATCACAACCTAGGATTGCAATTTGAATACAATTTAATACTTCATTCCATGAATTATCGGTTTGAGATTCTTGTTTTTCAGTATCGAATACTTCGGGCAAAGTCAAAACTGCATTTAATAAATGCGAACAATCTAATTGAGCGGCTTCTGCATTGAGTTTTAAATCTTCGGCATAAGCCTTAAAAATATCTGGATTGATGGTTAATTTGGGCTTAACTTTCCCTTTTCCTACAATTTCTACTTGAATCGAAACTTTGCCTCTGTCGAGCAATTGCGAAAGAATAGTTTTAAGTTCATATTCTTTTTCTTGAAATCTTCGAGGTAAACGAATACTAAAATCTTGAGATTTTGAATTTATAGATCTAACTTCAACTTGAATGTTCATATTTTCGGTTTCAAGGTTTGAAACCCCAAAACCTGTCATTGATTTAATCATTTTATATATTATAAAGTATGTTTTTAAAAAGTATTTTTAATGATGATAAATAATTCCCTTTTAATAAATCAAAAATCATTAAAAGGTATTTAAACAAAAATTTTAAAACAAAGCTAAATAAAATTTGCTTATTTTTGTAATTAATATAATATCAATCTCTTTTATTTAAACGTGAATTATCCATCTAAGCTTATTGAAGATGCAGTAATTGAAATTTCTAGATTGCCCGGTATTGGCAAAAAATCTGCATTACGAATTGCTTTACATTTGCTAAAACAGAACGAAAACACGGTACAATCGCTATCAAAAAGTTTGATTGAAATGAAACAAAAAACGGTTAATTGTACAGTTTGCAACAATATAAGTGATGAATCCGTATGTAATATTTGTAAAAGCAAAATGCGAAACAAAGAACTTTTATGTATAGTAGAGGACACAAAAGATGTGCTTGCATTGGAAAATACAGGTCAATATAATGGACTTTATTATATTTTAGGAGGAGTTATTTCACCAGTAAATGGAATTGGACCCTCGGATTTGAATTTTGATAAACTTTTATCTAAGTTTCCTAGCAATGAAATTAAAGAAGTAGTTTTGGCACTCAGTCCAACCATTGATGGTGATACAACTTCTTATTATATATCTAAAAAATTAAAAGATTTTAATTTAATTATTACAACCATCGCACGTGGCATTCAAGTAGGCAGTGATTTGGAGTTTGTGGATGAAGTAACTTTGGGAAGAAGTATTCAAAAAAGAATTAATTTTGAAGTTTTTACCAATTAATGTAATAAAATGAATTTAATTATATATTATTGCAGAATTAAAATGACTCGATTATTTAGTTTTATATTTATATTTTTTTCATTTTGTGCTTTCTCTTTTGATACTGTCTATACTAAAAAAGACAGCATTTTGATTAAAGAATTAGAACATATATATACATCTAAACTTTTTACTAATGTTGAGTCAGATGAAGATTTAAAACTTAAATATTTTAATAGAGCTTACGGATTAAGTATAACACTTAATCACAAATTATATATAGCAATATTAGAAGAGAGTTTTTTCCACCTTTTTAATTACACCAATAAAATCCGTACTTTTGAATTTAATTTAAAAGCAATTGAATCCTACAAATTGTTAAAAGACCCCGCTTACTATCCAAATATAGTAAATCTTTACATTAGAATTTTAGAAGCCGAAGACCAGGTTTTAACTGTAAATGACAGTAAAATCCTTTTCGATTCCGTAAATTTTTATTTAAAAAAAATTGTTGTAAAAAAAGATATTTTAGTTTCAAAATTATCATTAAGTCGAATTTACACAGAAATTAACAAACCCGAAATTGCTAAAGCTTACATAAAAGAAGTAGATGAGCTGTCAAAAGGAATTAGAGATAGTGTTTTAAATTTAATGCGTTTACGTTTGCATGAAGAGGTTTATAATTTGAATTTCGAATATAATAAAGCTTTAATTTACAATGATTCAACTATTTTACAATCATCTTTCATTCCCGATTTGTCTTTTTTAATGTTTGATTATTTAAGACGTGGTGAGATTTTAAGTAAAATGAAAGATTATTCGCAAGCATTAAATTATTTTAATAAAAGCTATCAAATTTCAATTAAGAATGATAATATAACTTTTCAAGTTATAAATCTTAGAGAATTGTCAGTAATTTATTTCGATTTAAAAGACTATAAATTATCTCAAAAATATGGTAATCAATCTTATCAAATTTCATTAAAAAATAAAAAGTACATGGATTGCATTAGGAATTCTTTATTATTATCTAAGATTGATTCTATACAAAAAGATACTGTTATGTATGTAGCGCATCTTAAAAATTATATCAGATTTAGAGATACACTTTTTCCTGTATTGTTAAATGTAAAAGTAAACAAATCTAATTATTTTGAAATAATTAGAATGAAGAATCAAAATAATTTACTTGAAAATGAAAATAAAGAAAAGGAAAGTTTGTTAAAATCCGAAAAAATTACGAATAGTTTTTTAATTACAATAAGTATAATTGTTTTTTTATTCGCTTCTTTTATTCTGTTTTTTTATCTTTCTTACAAAAAGCAAACTAAATTATTAACATTACAAAAAATTGAAATTATGAATAAAAATAATGAATTAAAAGATAAAAATTTGAATCTTGAAAAAATGTATCAAGAGAAAAACGACTTGATTAGCGTTGTTTCTCATGATTTAAAAGCACCATTAAATCGAGCAAAAGCACTTTCTGAGCTTATTAGCGATACAGCTGACAATTTTAAACCTGAGCAAAAAATGCTTTTTGAAAAATTAATAAAAGAATTGGCTGATGAAAAAAACTTGATTACAGAAATTTTCAATTCTGAACTTTTGGACTTAGAATTAAATTCTTTTGAAATGGAATTTGTGGAATTAAACTATTTAATTAATAATTATATCGAATCAACAAAAGTTACTGCTAATTTAAAAGATATTGAACTAATATTTCTTCCATACTTAGAAAATATTTTTGTTAATATAAATGAAGCTTATTTTAAAAGAATTATTGATAACTTGGTTTCAAATGCTATAAAATTCTCCGAAAGAGGAAAGAAAATCCATGTTTTGATAGATTCTTTCGATGATAATGTTTTTATTCATGTCAAAGATGAGGGGCAAGGATTTACAGAAACAGACCAAGCTGATTTATTTAAAAAATATCATAAGCTTTCTTCCAAACCAACAGAAGGCGAAAGTTCCACAGGATTGGGTTTATCAATAGTAAAACGCTTAGTTACAATCATGGGCGGAACTATATCTTTGGTTTCTAAAAAAGAAAAAGGTTCTACTTTCACTTTATGTTTTAAAAGAATTAAACCTTAAAATATGGCAATTTACAAAGATCCTGCTTCGGTTAGATTGGCAAATATTTCTACATCAGAACAAACTTTATCAGATTTTTTGATTACTTATAATTTAGAATTAAAATATAATCAAGCCTTAATTTTAACTAAATGGGAACAATTAGTTGGGGCAACTGTTGCAACAAGGACGCAAAAAATAACTTTTAAAGATGGAACTATGTATGTTTATTTAAGTTCATCTCCATTAAAACATCAATTATCTCAATCCAAAACATTACTTATAAGTTTAATAAACGAAGCAATAAAAAAAACTATCATAACAGAAATTATTTTTATGTAATTTTTTTTTAATTAATTTGGTTACCATTAAATAAAAAAAGTTATATATTTGAAAAATTATTTTAAAATATATAATTGAATATTTTTTTGAAAAATTTGTTGAGATTTGCTTTCAAAAGAAAAAAACACATGAAAAAGTATTGCTTATTAATTGTTTTTTTGTCATTTTTTAAATTAATAGCTCAAGATGTTCCGATGGGTTTTAATTATCAATCTATTGTGCGTGATGCTGTTGGATTGCCAGTAACTAATCAATCCGTTAATTTAAGAATTTCTTTACATCAGAATACTTCTTCTGGAACAATTAATTATCAAGAAACACACTTAAAAACAACCAATCAATTTGGGTTAGTCAATCTTGTAATTGGTCAAGGAACGGTTTTAGTTGGTTCAACAATTGGTATGATTGATTTTTCTTTAAATAAATATTTTATTCAAGTAGAAGTTTTTAATAATCCGAGTTGGATAGATTTAGGAACTGCCGAATTTCAAAGCGTACCTTATGCTATTCAAGCCAATAATACACTCAAAATTCAAAACACGAGTGTAAGTGGAATTGCTCCTACAAATGGACAAATATTACAATTTAATTCCACAACTCAACTTTGGGAACCTACTTTGGTTCAAGGGGTTTCTCTTAATTCTCAAACTGCGGATGTAACGGTTACTGGAACAACTTTTAATATTGGAACTGCTTCGGGTACAAGTTTTGGTATATTAAATCCTGTAGATTTTAATAACTTTAACAATAAAGTTTCATCTCAATGGACATCAACTTCAACAGGTTTAAATTCAGGTATTGTATTTAATAATGGGAATGTGAGTGTTGGAACAAATGATGTAACGACTGCCAAACTGAAAGTAAGTGGCGATATTAGTGCTAAAGGAATGGTTATATCTTCGCAAAGTATGAATGCTACTGGCAGTTATAATACGACCTCTCCCACTACGATTTATAAACAACGCATTTATATTCCTCAAGGTACTGAAAACTTAGAAGCTTCTTTTAATGCTTATGAATTTGTAAGCATTGGTGGAAGTACACTTACTATTTGGATAAACAATATTCAGGTTGGTTCAGCTACACTTTCAAATCCTAATGACCCCAATACACCTATTTTAATTACTGATATTCCTGTTTCAACATACTCAGGTTCTTTTCAAACCTTAGAAATCAAGGCTCAAACAACTTTACTTGCTCAAGGCGTAATCTTGCAAGGCTATACTTTGGTAATAAAAAATTAAAATTATCTTAAAACTTAAATTACAAATTACAAATTACAAAATTATGAAAATTAATACAAAAATTATTTTAACATCCGTACTTGCGTTGATGTTATCTTTGCAGACTCAAGCACAAAAATTTATGGGAATTGGTACAGATAAACCAAATCCAAGATCGGTTTTAGAATTAAAAGTCGAAGATGCTGCGAATTTTCAACAAGGTTTTTTGCCACCAAAATTGACAACTGCTCAAAGACTTTTGTTTTCTACGGTTGCAGGAATGTCTGGTGGTTTAAATGGTATGACCGTTTATGATACAGATATTTTAGCTTATTTCGTTTGGAATGGCACAACTTGGGGACAATTAGCACTTTCAGCTGGTTCTCAAACGGTTGTTGGTGTTGGTGGAATAACGGTTACTACTACTGGTTTAGTAATTTCTGTTGATGGTAATAATTTTGTAGATATAAATCAATTAATTACACCCGTTGATGTAGAGGGTGATTTTACAAGTGGATTTACAGTTTTGGGCTTAAATTCTATTCCTATTGTAGGAGTTCCATCTGCTCTAAGTCCGATATTGAGTTTTAATGGAACAAATTTTGTATATGCTTCTTTACCATCTATTCAAGCAACATCCATTGCAGGAATAAATGGTGCATTGGTTAATGGTTCAAACGCAACTGGATTTACTATAAATGGACAAAACTTTTTAACAACCGCTGATGGATTAAGTTTTGTACGAACAGTTACAGGCATAAATGGAATTACAGCAGTTTCTTTGGCAGGTGGAAATTTTCAAATAGATGGTTCAGCTTTTACTAAAACCGTAATTGGATTAGGAGGTATTCAAGTAGGCACAATTGTAGGTGGTTTTAGTATTGATGGTTCAAACTTTAAAGCAACCACAATAGTTGGTGTTTCTGGATTAACAACCCAAGGCACTGGAAGTACGCAATCTGTTAGTGGTGCAGGAATGGTTTTAGCTTCTCAATCTTTAGCAAACCCGATTGGAACTTCTGCAGCAACCTACGGAGCAAATCCTCTTTCAAGAACTGTGATTCAAATTCCTGCGGGAGTTAAAAATATAAAAATAGTCTTTAATGCGTATAATTTAGCTCCTAGTGGAATAAGTTCATTGGAAGTTAGGATTGGAACAGCTCCGATAACTTTAGCAACAAATATTACATCTGATAATGTAGATACTTCAATTGTTACTTCTACAAATATTGATGTTTCATCAATTACAGGTCCTCAAATTTTCAAAATCTTCGGACAAGCTAATGCAGTAGCCACTGGTGTGATGCTTTCGGGCTATACAGTTTACATTGTAGATTAATTTTTTATTTAATAAAGCTTAAAAAAACACTTTGAAAACCTGCAAAGTGTTTTTTTTATTAAATTAAAACATATTTATTATCCATTCTTTTACTTTTTATTCATTCATTTTTAAACCATATAAAAAAGCAAATAAATATGTTTAGCTAATTTTTTAATATGAATGTTTCAATAGATTTATTAATAATTAAATAAAAAATGCACAGCATCACAAATATCTTTGAAATATTTGATTATAGTTACTACTCCCTTTGTATCTTTTAGGTATTTTACCACATTTAAAAGATTTTGCAAAATACTAAATTCAGCTCTCATTCTGCAGTTGAAAATTTAATAATTTGGGAATTTTAATAGCCAAATTATTGTTACCTAATCGAATCAGAATATTGATGAATAACAAAAAAATAAATATTTTTCGTATTTATTATAAAAATAAGAATTAATCAAGTGGTTTAAAATATAAATTGTTTGTTATGTAGTTTATAAATAATATAACAAATTCGATTTTTATTTTTTTTCAACATAAAACTTACCTTTAAAAGCCATTTCGGCTGGTCCGATAAGATAAATATTTTCAAAAGAATCTAAAACTTTTAAAAAACTAACTTTCAGCTTTCCACCTAAAACTTTGATATTAATTGGGCTATATAAACCAAGATTTGCAGCAACAAGGGCTGCAGCTGTTACGCCAGTTCCACATGAAAGGGTTTCATCCTCAACCCCTCTTTCGTAAGTTCTTACAAAAAGTTCATTATCAGAAATTTGCTCTACAAAATTAACATTTGTTCCAGCTGGGTGATATTCCTCACTATATCTTACTGCTCTACCTTCTCCAAATACGTCATAATTTTGAACATTTTTTACGAATCGTACATAATGAGGCGAACCAGTATTTAAAAAATAATTATCATCTTTATTACTTATATTAGAAACATCATTCATTTTTAAATAAACTAAATCTTCAATAATATGAGCTTCATGAACGCCATCTATGGCTTTGAAAGAGCAAATATCACCTATAATTCCCAAAAACTGAGCAAACATAACGATGCAACGTCCGCCATTACCACACATAGAACTTTCATTGCCATCACTATTAAAGTAAATCATTTTGAAATCATATTTTTTATGTTTTTGAAGTAAAATGAGACCATCGGCTCCAATACCGAATTTACGGTCGCATATCTTTTTTATCAATGCAATATTGCTAATATCAAAATTTTCATCTCTATCATCAATCATTACAAAATCGTTTCCAGTTCCTTGGTATTTGCAAAATTTTATCTTCATACAGGTATCATTTTCTATTTACAAATAAACGAAAAATTATAGACTTAATTTATTAAAAAAAATATTTTATATAATTATATGTTTTATCAACATTCTTAAAATGTTATTTTAAAAAAAATATAATTAGATAGTTTTTTTTGAAATTTTTATATTTATGGAAAGATAAAAAAAATAGCAAAAGCAAACTAAATAAAAAAAGCTATTTTGAAAAAAAACATATACAATAATAATTATGGCTCAAATAATTATTCTAAATTTCATAAATTGACCTTAAACTTTTCTGTCAATAGTTTTATTCGTTCTATTATAAAGTCAGTTATAATTCCATAATTTTAAACTATCTTACTTCGCTTCCGTTTTTTAAAGTGGAATTTGGTTTTACAAAGTCTAATTTCCCATCGGCATCTTCAGCCATCAAAATCATGCCTTGCGATTCTATGCCTTTGATTTTTCGTGGTTCAAGGTTTAGTAATATGGATACTTGTTTGCCAATAATTTCTTCAGGTTTGTGATGTAAAGCTATACCACTTACAACAGTGCGAATATCTATGCCAGTATCAATTTTGAGTTTCAAAAGTTTATCAGCTTTTTCAACTTTTTCGGCTTCGAGAATGGTACCAATTCTGATATCCATTTTTATAAAATCATCAAAAGAAATATTTGGTTTTTGAGCTGGAAGAACCTTCTCCAAAACCTCTTCGGTTAATTTATTCTCAATCGTTTGAATCATATTTGCTTTTGAATTTTTAAGTTTTTGGATTTGAAAATCAATAGTTTCGTCTTCGATTTTTGAAAACAAAAGTTCAGGTTTGCCCAATTGATGATCGAGGTTTAAATGACTATTATTTACCCATGATGATTTATCTATATTTAACATTTTAGCTAACTTTTCAGCTGAAAATGGCATGAAAGGTTCTATTAAATTTACTAAGGCAGAGGTTATTTGCAAAGATGCAAAAATAATATCTTTTGTTTTTTCAGGGTCTGTTTTAATAAGTTTCCAAGGCTCAGAATCTGCCAAAAATTTATTTCCAAAACGAGCTAGTTCCATCGCTTGAGCTAAGGCATCTCTAAACTTAAAATTTTCGAGTAAATCAGACGTTTTTTCCTTGCAATTATTTATAATTCCAGCAAAATAATTTTGATCATAATTCGATGTTGGCGTAGGAACTTTTCCTTCGTAATATTTTTCAGTTAGCACCAAAACACGATTTACAAAATTACCTAAAATACCAACTAATTCGCTATTGTTGGCGGTTTGAAAATCTTTCCAAGTGAAATTGTTATCTTTGTTTTCGGGAGCATTGGAAGTAAGAAAATAGCGTAACGCATCTTGTTGGTTTGGAAAATCTTCTAAATATTCATGAGCCCAAACAGCCCAATTGCGTGAAGTAGAAATTTTTTCGCCTTCCAAATTTAAAAACTCATTGGCAGGAATTTCATCAGCTACTTTGTAGTCTCCGTGTTCGTGGCACATGGCTGGAAATATCAACGAATGAAACACTATATTATCTTTTCCGATAAAATGCGTCAATTTTGCATTGTTCCAAAAGTCTTTTGCTTTTTTACCTAATAAAGCATCTTTTCTTGGTTTTCTTATGCCAACATTATATTTTTCAAGATAGGCTTTATCTGAATGTTTTTCAAAATATTCTTTTGTCATGGAAATATAGCCAATGGGAGCATCGAACCAAACATACAAAACCTTGCCTTCTGTGTTTGGCAGCGGTAGTTTTATTCCCCAATCCAAATCTCGAGTCATGGCTCTGGGTTTTAGTCCTTCTTTGAGCCACGAAGAGGCTTGTCCAAACACATTGCTTTTCCAATGACTATGGCTTGAAATGTAAGAATTTAGAAAAGAATCTTGAATTTTATCTAAAGGCAAATACCAGTTTTTAGTTTCCTTTTTAATAGGCTTTTCGCCACTCAAAGCCGAATGAGGGTTTATTAATTCATCAGGACTTAGCGTTGAGCCACATCTTTCGCACTGGTCTCCGTATGCTTTATCATTTCCGCATTTTGGACAAGTTCCAATAATATATCTGTCGGCTAGAAATTTATTTGCTTTGGGGTCGTAATATTGCTCAGTTGTTTCTTCTGTAAATTTTCCGTTATCAAACAAAGTTTTAAAAAAGTCTTGTGAAGTTTGGTGATGTACAGGATTGCTGGTTCGAGAATAAATATCAGGTGAAATACCAAAATTTTCAAACGTATTTTTTATGATTTTGTGGTATTTATCAACCACTTCTTGAGGTGTAATTCCTTCTTTTTCGGCTTTTATGGTAATTGGAACACCATGTTCGTCAGAACCAGTAACAAAAAGTACTTCATCGCCTTTTGAACGCAAATAACGAGCATAAATATCGGCAGGAATATAGCAACCAGCCAAATGACCAATATGAGCAGGACCATTGGCATATAAAAGTGCGGCTGTGATAAGGTGTTTTTGTGGCATAATATTTTAAAGGGTAAGTAATATTTTATTTAATAATTTGATTTATTTATACTAATCTTTTTGAATTTATTTTATTTTAAAATAGAAATAAATTACATTTAAAAATCAGTAAAATGAAATTAAAAACTGTATTTGATTTGTAAAGTTACATCAGTTTTTGTATTTCCATCAATTTCATTTAATCCTGCACTAACTTTATCTATATTACGGTATTGAAAACCTGCAATTTTTGCCCAAAAATCCCAATGTTTGGTAATTTTATATTGTAAAATAAGATAACTTCTTGTTCCAACACCTTGATAAAGAGGCATTGAAAAAGCATATAGCACATTACGTTCAAAAACATATAATCTAGTATTGAAATTTTCGGAATCAAAAACCGAAAATCTTACACCAAATTTAAACTTTTTAAAATCAAAATTTACATCTTGCAACATCATAATTCCATTTTCAAGATTTCCACTTTCCTGTTGAAACGAAGTAAGTTGTACCCTTGATTTCAATGAAAGAATTTTTTCGGCTTTAAAATCCATATTAAAAAGCCAGTTGGTTCTTTTTTGATCTACCACATAATCTTGTGGAGTAATATTATCTATTTTATTTGCTTGTTTATTTTCTTCAATATATTGAACATATAAAGTGATTTTTTTGGTTGGCATATAATTTATTCTGAGCCTATATTCAAAGCCTTCTGTGGGTGCTTCGGCTCTTAAAGTGAGCCAAGGTTGAGCAAATTTATCAAAATAAGCCACAAAATTGAACTTTCGACTTGCTGTATATTTCGCTCCCCAATAAATACCGCTTTCGTTTCGATTGACAGATATTTCTCCAAAAGTATTGCCATAAAAACTATAAAAATTAGAATCGTAATTTCTTACTAATAATGCTAAATCAATTTTAGGATGCACACTTGCCAAAACACCAGCAATTAACCCATTTCCCTCACCTTTACTGCGGCTATATTCGCCAAAAAAACTAAAATTTTGGTAATTATAGCTAAAATCTATTCCATAATTAATATTAGAGTTCCCTCTAAAATCATATAAATTATAAACTCTTTGAGGTGCATTAAAAACGATATCATAATGCGTAAAAACTGAATTTAATCCAATTTTAAGATTTTTAGTATTGGTAGAAAATAGCAAATGAGAACCGCCAATGGCTTCTCCAATAGTTCCTTTTGTGGCTAATTCTCGTTCGTTTCTATGCAAACCAAATCTCAAAATACTACTTATATAATCATCTTGATTTGAGAGTGAATCAATGCCAGTTCTTACGTTTCCGTCTAATTTTCGGTAAGAAACGAAGTTTGTCCAATCGAAATTTTTATAGTTTAAAGTGGCGGCTGCACCTCTCAAAAAACCTGTTTCCATAGCACCAGTATAAGGTCTTAGTCCTTGGTTGCTACGCTTAATCGTAGTTACTGGTTCGGCTCCTTTTCCTAGATAAAAACCTGAAGACATTACTAAACCTTGCCCTATTTGAACTTGATAATCTCCAATAGTTAGAGCTTTTAAACGTCCTTTATTGAACATAGCGAAATGAAAAGAGTAATAATCCATACCATATTGCTTTTTATTTGGATTCCAAGCAATGGCTTCGCCTGGATCTTTTTTCATGGTTACTCCAAGACTGAAATCGCCTGTTGATTGCACTCTATAACGAGCAAAAATTTGAGAAGCATTGCCTTTATATTTCAAATCTGAAGGCATATTATTCGATTGTCCTTGCGTTGGTTCTAAAGTTTGTTGGTATCTTACAATAGCATAACTATTTTCTTCTGACTTAATTCTTTGCCATAAATTTCGTGCATCTTTATTAAAACCATCATCTTGAATTTTAACGAAAGGTAATAATTTTTCAAATATATTTTTATCAAATCCTTTAATTGCTTGCAATTCGTATATACTAAGCAAATTTCCGTTGGTATTTCTGTATTGTAAAAAATTATTTATTAAAGAAGGGGAAAGTATATATAAATTTTCTAATTCTTCTCTAGTTGCTTTGTTCAAATCAATTGGATAGCGATAAAACTGAAAAAGTGATTCATACATGGTTTCATAATTAGCATTATCAGATTGTTGGGAAAATAAGTCTTGGACAAATTTATCCATATCAATTTCTGGTCGATTTGGATTTTGAGAAAAGACAACTTTAAAACTTAAAAAAATAAATATAGTAGTGTAATATTTAAACAAAAATTTATTTTAATAAACAAAATAAATCAAAAAAAATAAATTTTCCGAAAAATGAAACTAAAAGTAGAAAAAATAAAAAAGAAAAAAAGCGCTTGATAAAATACCAAACGCTTTCCAAAAAACAACTATGAAAAATTATTCAGCAACAACTGCGAACTTCACAGATTGATGAACTTCTTTATGTAAATCAATCATGGCTTCGTATTCGCCTGCTTGTTTTACTTCACCTTTGAAAGTAATTTTCTTTCTATCGATGTTAAATCCTTTATTTTTTAATGCATCAGAAATCTGTAATGGTGTGATAGAACCAAATATTTTTCCTGACTCACCAATTTTAGCACCAATTTCTAATACTAATTTAGATAATTTATCAGCTAAATCTGTGGCATCTTTTTTCAATTTCTGAGCTTTGTGAGCTGCTTGTTTGATATTTTCAGCTACAACTTTTTTGTTAGTTTCGGTAGCTAAAATAGCTACTCCTTTTGGAATTAGGTAATTTCTACCATATCCAGGTTTTACAGTTACTAAATCATTTTTGTAACCAAGACCTTTTAAGTCTTCTTTTAATATAATATCCATTTCGTTAAATCAAAGTTTTAGATTACAATTATTTTAAACCATCTGTTACATAAGGCAATAAAGCAATATGACGAGCTTTTTTTATGGCTTGAGCAACTCTACGTTGGAATTTCAAACTATTTCCTGTTAAGCGTCTTGGAAGAATTTTTCCTTGCTCATTTAAAAATTTAAGTAAGAAATTGGCATCTTTATAGTCTATATATTGGATACCTGCTTTTTTAAAACGACAGTATTTTTTTCGTACTTCGGTGTTATTTATTTTTTCGTTTACTAATGTCATGGTTTTGTTTAGGCTACAGTTTCTTTAGATTTTTTAAAAGCACCTTTTTTTCTTTTCTCGCTATATTCTAAAGAATATTTATCAAGAACGGTAGTTAAAAAACGCAATACGTTTTCATCACGTGTAAATTCAACCTCAAATGTTCTAATTAAAGAAGTAGGAGCACTGAACTGCAATAAAGTATAATAACCCGATTTTTTGGCTTGTACTGGATAGGCTAAAGTTTTAAGTCCCCAATTTTCTTCATTGGTTATTTCGGCTTTTCCATCTTTAAGAACCTTTTTGAATTTTTCTACGGCATCCTTTACCTGAATATCAGATAAAACGGGATTGAGTATGAATACCGTTTCGTAATTGTTTATTTGCATAAAACTATTAAAGTATAAATTTTGGACTGCAAATTTACAACTTAAATTTAATTAAACAAATTATTATTCATCTTTTAAAATATATAATGAATTAGAATTGTTCTCAAATAAAAGTTAAATATTTTAAATTATTTTTTTTCATTAATTATTTGACTGTAAGATGATTAATGAAAAAAAAGTGGTATAATTGCATCTTAAAAAAATATTTTTTCTAAAAAAAGTTAATTAAGATGTATGTAATATGTAATATGTAATATGTAATATGTAATATATTATATATAATTTCGATTCAAATAATTTAAAAAAATACTTTTAAATCAACAAATTAAATTCAAAAATCAAAAAAAATAAGAGGCTATGTCAAAATTAAAAAATATAATTCGACAACTAACAGACAAAGATTTTAACAATATTTATAACATTTTGATGGAAAGCAATGCATCAAAATCAGCTTTTTTATTGAAATATTTCAAAGAACGCCAACTTTCTGACACCAAAATAATGGAAGAATTGGAGGTAAATGCCAATGCTTACTATACACTTCGTTCGAGGTTAAATGAAAAAATCGAAGAGTATTTTGTAGAAGCTATGGAAAGTCCTAAAACGGATGTCCTAAAAAAAGTATCTAATATCAACGAGATTATATATACCAAGCGTAAGAATATTGTAATAGCTGCATTAAAAAAACTTGAAAAGGAACTTACTGATTATGACTTAACAAATGAATTAGTAGGAATATACAAAAATTTGAAAAAATTTCATATTAATTCTCCTGATCATTATCATTATTCTCAATTATATAACAAGCATATTGCTTTTACGCTTGCATTAGATAAAGCGGAAGATTTACTAGGCGATTATTTTAAGAAATTTGGGCATTACTATCTTACCAATGACGAGGCAACCAAATTAGAACTTTCACTTTTTGCAAAAGAGATAGAAAATGTTGCTCGTTTGTATCAATCGCATCGTTTATATGTTTATAAAAGTGCTCTTTGTATTTTTCATCACATATATATAGACACACATTATTTACCAGAAGATGAAACAAGCATTCAAAGTGTTTTTGATAAAATTGATAAAATTTTTACTACTTATGAATCTGATATACATTATCACCATCTTAAAATTGTTTTTGATTTTTTAAGATTTTGTTATTATAGATCAAAAAACGACCTCAATAGAGCTGAAATTTATTACTCGGATTTGAACGAAAATGCAGCTATTTTTATGTCAAATTATGGTTTTTATACTTTCCCCACTTTTTTACTTACAACTAAAATTCAAAAACAATCAGAAAATCAGGAAAAGGGATTTTCTGAAACCATGCTAGACGAGTCTTTAGAATTATTTTCGGATTTTGAAGCTGATCCAAACGATGTTCCTAAGTTTGCCACTTATGGCTGTTATAGAGCATTAGGTTACTTTTATGCAGGAAAATACGATCAAGCAGTTAAAGTTTTGAATACTCTTTTATATGAGTTGTATTTAAAAAAATACCCTGATACGCAAGCTGAAATTAAATGTCTGTTGGCAGTTCAATATTGTTTATTGAAAGAATATGATCAATTTAATCAATTGATGAGTAGCATACAAAGACAAATTAGACTCCAAGGTAAACAAAGGCTTGATCATTTGGTAGTTCTTACTAAAGTTTTAAAAACTTCAGTTTCTAGCAACTCTCCAAAAATGAAATTGGCTAAAATGAAAATGCAATTAGAAAGATTAGATAATGATATTACACCTTTATTCAGTATTTTTAAAATATTAAATTTTAATGAAAAGGTTTTGAAAGCACTTTCTGAAGTTTAAAAAATAATCATTTTAAATATGAAATATAGTAAAAAACTTTTGGGTTCGAAGTGCTATTTATCGCCCGTGCGAACAGAAGATGCAGAAAAGTATTTTGAATGGCTCAATGATTTAGAGGTTTCTGTTAATTTACGTTCATATAGTCAGCAAATTCCGTTTCAAATTGAAAAGGAATATTTAGAGAATTTTTCTAAAAACAATACAAATGACTATCTTTTTGGAATTATAGCCAAAGATTCCGACCAATTAATTGGAAATTGTGCATTAATGAATCCTGATTTTATAAACAGAAATGCTGAATTAGGAATTTTTGTAGGAGATAAAAAATATTGGGGTCAAGGCATCGGTACAGAAGCAATTACTTTACTTTTAGACTTTGGTTTTAATGTGTTGAACCTTCACAATATTTGGTTAAGCTTTTATGATTTCAATACTAAAAGCAAAAAAATATATGAAAAATGTGGTTTTAAAATCATAGGAAGACGAAGAGAGTCTAAAATTATTGGTAATCTAAAATTTGATATCGTTTATATGGATATTTTAGCAGAAGAATATAAATCAGTTTATATAAAGAATTTATTGCATATTTAATTTTTAGAAAATCCTATTTTTGGGTTATTTAGTTTGTGTTTTAAAACTGTATGCTTCAATCTATATATGCAACTATTTTTTTAATTTGAATCAAAATGTATGTAATATTTTTTCTTTTAAACTCCTAACTATGTTTTATTTATTCAAATTTAACTTAACAAATTTTTTTTTAACATTTTTTGTTTTCTGTGTTTCAAAAGTAATAGTTTACGCTTTAATTTACTCATTTGGTTGTATAGATTTGTCGTCAAATTGTTTTTCACATTGGGATAGTGGACACTACATCTCAATTGCAAAAGAGGGGCATAAATTATATCAATGTGGTACTCAAAATTGGTGTGGAAACACTGGATGGTCGCCTCTTTATCCATTTATTATGCAAATTATTAATAAAATCACAAACTTTAATTTTGAGATTTGTGGAGTTATAGTAAGTTCATTTTTTTATTTTTTTTACTTATTATTGATAAGTTATATTTTTAATTTTAACAAAGTAACTTTTAATGCTTTAGTTACTTTATTTTTATTTGCTTTTTTTCCTGGATTTATATATTTGCATGCTGTATTTCCAATGTCTTTGTGTATGTTTTTACTTTCTGGAATTATATTAAATTTACAAAAAAAGAATTTTTTATTTTCTTGAATTTTCTCAATGTTTTTAGTTTGGAGCTATGCAAGTGGTTTTTTTATATTATTACCTTTTATGTTTTATTTAACGTATCTCTTTTTTTTAGAAAAAAAGATTACTTTTGCTATATGTTTAAAATTGTTGTTACCTTTCTTTTCGTCACTTTTATTATTATTTCTTTACGAATATTTTCAAACTGGGCATTGGAATGCGATTTTTCTAATTCAAAAACAATATGGTCACAGTTTATTTAATCCGTTTTCATTATTAAAATTAAGAATGTGGAGATTAAAGACTGATATTTTGTAACTATTCAGCCCTAAATATAGCAATTAAATTAAGATTTTCCAAAATCGGTTTTCCGTTTTTGATAGAAGTATCAATTACAGACCTTAGGACG
>REAG01000341.1 GCA_004294265.1 Cytophagales bacterium
TATTTCTTTCAAAACCCCATCCCTAACCCTTCCCCAAGGGGAAGGGAACTCAAAAAACTCCGTTTTTTGAGTGTTTTGTAGTTACGTGGGCTTTTCTATTAATTTAATAGCTAAAATAAATTTCTAAAAAGTTACTTACTTATTTCCCACCAATTAGGAAAAATTAACAAGAAATTTGTAACCTAATTCACATATAAAAACTATTTAAAGTTTGAGATCAAAATTTCAGCTAAGTGCATTACTTTAATATCGGTATTTTCACGTCTAATAATTCCTTCAAGGTGCATAAGGCAAGAAACATCGCCACCTGTTAAAACTTGAACATTATTTTTTTTGTGATCTGCCACTCTATCTTTTCCCATTTTGGCAGAAACAGCCTCTTCTGAAACGCAAAAAGTGCCGCCAAAACCGCAACATTCGTCTTTTCTATCTAATTCGACAAGTTCTAAATCTTTAACCATATTCAAAAGCTGACGTTGTTTTCCAAAATCGGGGGCATTAATTTCACTGCTTTGAGCCATTCGCATCCCTCTTTGTCCATGGCAGCTGGTGTGTAGCCCAACTTTGAATGGAAATTTAGCATCAATTTTAGAAATTTTCAATACATCAATTAAAAATTCGGACAAATCATACACGTTATTTCTTACCTTTTTAACGTCTTCAGTTTGGGGTAAAATATTAAAATGTTTCTTCACAAAATAAACACAACTTGCCGAAGGAGCAACTATATATTCAAAATCTTTGAAATTTTCTACAAATAATTGGGCTGTTGTGCATGCATCACTTTCGCAACCGGAGTTTGCCATTGGCTGTCCGCAACAAGTTTGATTTAATGGAAACGAAATTTCGCATCCAAATTTTTCTAACAACTGAACAGTTGCAATACCAACATTTGGATAAAACTGATCAATATAACAAGGGATAAATAACGCGACTTTCATTCATAATATTTTAAACTACAAAACTAAACTATAAATATGTAATTGTCTAAAAAACATTAAATATTAACTTGACGTCAATATATCTATAAATTTATTTCGCGTAAAGTGTTGATTATCAATAAGTTATAAAAAATTAATTATAGATAAATACACGTCAGGT
>REAG01000300.1 GCA_004294265.1 Cytophagales bacterium
TATTTTTAATAGAAAAATTTATAATATTTATCTTACTAAAACCTAAATTAGTTTTAATCAAAATTAATAGAATTTGAGTTTATCAGCAGACCCTAAATAAATGGGCTGTTCCATAAGTTAAATTCATTTCAGTAATTTTAAATGAATTTAACTTGTTTTAAAAACCAATATTTGTTACTTTAATTAGCAACTTCAATCACAAAATTATGGTTGGTATAAATACAAATATCTGCTGCAATCGTTAATCCCTCTTGCACTATTTCTTTGGCTGTTAAAGAATTGGCATGTTTTTTAAGAGCCAAAGCAGCAGAAAGTGCATAGTTACTACCCGAACCAATAGAAGCAATTTTATGTTCAGGTTCAATTACATCGCCAGAGCCAGAAATAATCAAAAGTTCATCCACAGAACCCACTAAAAGCATAGCTTCAAGTTTTTGTAAATAACGATCTGTACGCCACTCCTTGGCTAATTCAATGGCAGAACGCTTCAAATTATGGTTGAAAGCCCCTAATTTTTCTTCAAAACGATCTAAAAGCGTAAAAGCATCAGCAGTAGAACCCGCAAAACCTGTAATTATTTTTCCATCATTAAATTTTCTGATTTTATTGACATTGCTTTTTGCTACTGCCGTACCCATAGTGGCTTGTCCATCAGCTCCAATACATAATTGTCCGTTGTGAATAATGCCCAAAACCGTTGTTGAATGAATAATCATACGTTATTTTAATGTTTAATATTTATAAAAATGATTTTATTTTGGCAAAAATATACTTTTTTTCTATCTTTTTTTAATGTCTTATCAAATATTGATTGAATGATTTTTTAAAAGAATTTTATCTAAAAAAACACATTCAATGAATAAAAAAAGCTAAAAAAAAATCTATAAAAAAGTAATATTTAACTATTATGGATATATATTTCTTTTAAATCTCCCGAGAAATCTATCAAAATAATATTATCTTGTTCTTTGGCTAATTCTAGCAAACTATTTGAAAATCCATTTTTAGAACAAAACATATAATACTCTTTTCTTTCTTTATTATGCCAATCTACTAATTTTGATTTTCTTACTAATTCTCCATATACTTCTACGCCAATTTTATTTTCTGTCCATTTACATTCTCCCAACAATATTTCTTTAGTTTCTGAATTGATGGCACAAATATCAATTTCTTCATTTTTATCCCACCAACCGCCAATTTTTATTGGCACAAATGGGCAATAAAAAGCAGTAATATTTCTGCAAACTTCTTCAAAAGCTATGCTCACATATTGGTTCCATTCGGCTTTTACTTTATCCATAACCCAAGCTCGATTGTTGATTTCTAAGTAACTCGTGTATTGATACACATACTTAAACCAAAACCTAATCATCTGATCTTTAAGCACATAAATACTTTTTCGACTTTTTTCGGGCATTGCTTCTGTTAAAGGCACTCTTCGTTCTATTAACTCAATTTCTCGCAACTGTTCTAAATAAGGTGTTATGTTATTAGAAGTCATATTGAGAGAAGCCGCTATGTCTCCCGATTTTGTATTTCCATTGGA
This sequence comes from Cytophagales bacterium, assembly GCA_004294265.1. Classification (GTDB taxonomy): domain Bacteria; phylum Bacteroidota; class Bacteroidia; order Cytophagales; family UBA9547; genus REAG01. Next base: position 1,550 of record REAG01000300.1, read on the forward strand.
TATGGCTCTAAGAACCGCAAAATTCATTACTTGTTCCTTTAATTCTTCTCCTAAAATATAACGTGTTTCGGTATAAAAAAAAGAATCTTTAGTTAGAATTAGATTTTCAATATTCTCAAACATATTACTCGAAACATTTAATATTTCAATATATTTTGGGATTCCCGCAGTCATAGCAAAATACTCTACTAAAGTTTTTAGTGAAGTATGTTTTGGGAAAAATTCATGCAAATATTCAAACGCTATTCCGCCTAACTTCATGGATGCCGTGCGTCTGCCATAAAGCGGACTTCCGTAAGTTAATGTAGTTTTATACATCATACTTATATGCGAACCACATAAAACAAGCATCAAATTTTTAGATTTCAATTTCATGTCCCAATTGCGTTGCAAAATACTGGGAAGTGCTTCATTTGCCATTGCTAGAAACTGAAACTCGTCAATTATCAAAACAGTACGTTCGTTTGGATGAAGCTTTTGAATTAAATATTCAAAAGCTTCATCCCATTGCGTAAATGTAATATTATTTAATAATGTATCGCCACTCCAGGTGGAAATCATATTTTTAAATTTATTAATCTGCGTAGATTCGGTATCTTTATCAGAATAATAGTAAAGTACATTTTTTTTATTTTTCCCAAAATGATGCAAAAGACTTGTTTTTCCCATGCGTCTTCTGCCAATTAGAATTACAAATGCCGATTTTTCTCTGCTGTATTCAAATTCTAAATGTTCTCGCTCTCGGCTTCTATTTACAAATGTGTCTTCCATAGTATTAATTTAAAACAAAAATATTATTTTTTATTTTATAAAAAAAATATTTATTAAAATTAATATATTTTTATTTACAATAAAATAAATTAGTATAATTATTTTTATACTAATACAAATTAATGTAAATTTTATTATATAATTTTAAAAAATAAAAATATAATGATTTACTTCTAAATGAAAATAGTATCATTTTTTTTATCAAAATTTTTAAAAAATTGTTCCCACTAAATATTTATTAGACTTTAAATAAATCACATAAAAAAACCTCAATAAATGAGGTTTTTTATTAATAACTGACATTATGCAAAACAAAATTTACATTTAAATTGAAATTAAAATATTATTTATAACATTAAATAATTAAAAAAACAAAGGTTTTTAAAATTTTTGAGTAAGATTTATTAGTAACTTAAAAGTAAAAATTATTTTTTCTTCTTTGAAGGCGTAACTACAACTGGGCATTCCGCAATCAACTTTTGATTAGATTTTACATTATCTTCATTATTTGCGGCTTTAGCTAATTCAATGGCTTTTTTGGCATTTTCAACTGCTGAAGCACAATCGCCCATTTTACTTTGAATTTTAGCAATTAAACTCACATTCCAAAATTGAGGATTTTTAGCCGATGCAATTTTTGACCATTCCAAAGCTTTGTTTATATCTTTATTATTGTCAAAATAATAATTTGCAGCTGCCCAATAAGTATCAAAATTATTTACTTTATTGTTAATATCCGCCATAACTTTTTTGTCAGCATCTGTTACAATCGTAAATTTAACAGCCATATTTTCCCAAGTCATAGTTAAATCTGCATTTGTTTTTGTTAAATTAGCAAAACCTATGGTAAAAGTTTCAACCAAAGGACTTACCATTTCAGGTTTTACAGTAAGTCTGACAGCATCATCTGATTCTTTTTGATCCCAAGCATACGCCCAAGTATTTTTAGAAAGTACAATCGTCCAGTTATCTAATCTTGGAATTGTATAAAGTGCGTAAGTGGCAGGAGCAACTTTTTTACCCGCAATAATGACTGTATCAGAAAAGGATATTTTAGTAGTTGAATTAGCACCTGTTCGCCAAGCTTCATTAAATTTAACAACTTCTCCAAAAACTTTTCGTCCTCTTAAAGAAGGTCTTGAATATTCTACTTTGGCTTCAATAACGCCAATTTGTTGAATAACGGTGGCACTTGGACTTAAAGATGGAATTGCGATTTGGGCATTAGAAATAAAGTTTATTACTCCTAAGCCAAGAATAAGATTTTTAATTTTCATTTATTTGGTTTTAAATTGTAGCAAACTTAAAAAAAATTATATTATTCTTGTATAAAATTTTATTATTTTAAATCAAAAAAGTTAAATATATAAAATAAATCATTAAAAAATTAATAATATGACACATTGCATTGCCGTTTTCGATATTGGTAAAACAAACAAAAAAATAGTTTTATTTGATTTTGATTTTAATATAATTTATGATAAGCAGACAACTTTTGAGGAAATAAAAGACGATGAGGGTGATGCATGCGAAGATTTACATGCACTTACAGTTTGGATGCAGGAAACTTGGAAACACCTCGAAAGCAAAACAGAATTTGATATAAAAGCCTTAAATTTTACAACTTATGGGGCAAGTTTTGTGCATATCAATGAAAAAGGCGTACCTGTTTGTGCTTTGTACAATTATTTAAAACCATTACCAAAAGTAATTGAGGAAAAATTTCATCAAAAATATGGCAGTAAAATGGATTTTGCTATCCAAACCGCATCGCCAAGTTTAGGAATGTTGAACTCTGGCCTGCAAATTTATTGGCTTAAATACGCCCATCCAACAACTTTTGCGAAAATCAAAAACTCATTACATTTTCCACAATATTGTTCCTATTTATTTACCAAAAATTTGGCAACTGAATTTACAAGTATTGGATGTCATACAGGACTATGGGATATGCATAAAAATAATTATCATTCGTTCATTATTCACGAAAATATTTTACCTTTATTACCAAAAATTAAAAATGAACATTTGAATGGAACAACAACTTTTAGAAATAAAGAAATACCTGTAGGAACGGGTTTGCATGATAGCTCAGCAGCACTTATTCCTTATTTAAAAACCATTAAAGAAAAGTTTATTTTACTTTCAACAGGAACTTGGTGCATTACTATTAATCCTTTTGCTAAACAAAATTTCACACAAGGCGAACTAATAAATGACGCCTTAAACTATATGACTTTTGAAGGTAAACAAGTGAAAGCATCTAGACTTTTCTCGGGTAATTTTCACGAAAATTATACAAAAAGATTATCTAGCCATTTTTTTAAAGCGAAAGATTATTTTAAAATCATAAAATACGATAAGCTTACTATTAACTTTGTCGAACCATTTCCTATGCTATTACAAGATAGATTTAATCCTGACGAATATTTTGATGCAACTGATTTGGATAACTATACTTCTTACGAAGAGGCCTATCATAAATTAATTTTAGATTTGGTTGACTATCAAATAGATGCTATCATGATTGCTAGCGAAAACTTAAATGGAATCGAAACCCTTTATGTGGACGGTGGTTTTAGTAAAAATCCTATTTTTATGGCACTTTTAAAAGAAAAACTGCCTCAAATCAAGGTAACAGCCCACGAAATTTCTCAAGGAACTTCTTTAGGTGGAGCGATGGTAATGAAACAATATGTAGCATAAACTAAGTAATATAATGTATTGTAATGGATTTAAAGTAAATAAATCCATTATATTATATGAAATTCTTACAATGTAATTCTTTTAATTGGCGGCTGAACAAAACCATTTTTCATTAAAGCTTCTTTAACTTCTTCTAAAATTTCTGATTTCACAAAAGGCAAATCTCCAATTTTTGTAAAAGCTCGCAAACCTAAAAAAACTGAACCATCTCCAAAACGCAACACAATTACTAGATGACATGGCGTTTTTAATAGTTTTGAATTACTGTTCATAACTTCTAAAATTGTTTTTCTTACGTCTGAAATGTTATTTTCATAACCAATTTCTATGTCAATATTTATACCAATATTACCTTCTTTAGAAAAATTAACAACAGTTCCATTTGCTAAATTTCCATTAGGTAAAATAATGGTTTTGTTATCAGGTGTAAGTAAAACTGTGTTGAAAATCTGAATTTCAGTTACTTTTCCAGTTTGACCTTGAGCTTCAATGATATCTTCTACTCTATAAGGTTTAAACATTAAAATTAAAACACCACCTGCAAAATTGCTCAAACTACCTTGTAAAGCTAAACCCAAAGCCAAACCCGCAGCCCCAATAATTGCTACAAAAGAAGTGTTTTGAATACCTAGCATACCTGCAACAGTAATAAATAAAATTATTTTAAGACCAATACTTACCATGCTTTTCAAAAAAGTAAGTAAGGAAACTTCAATTTCTTTACGTTTTAAAGCTCTTGCAATTACCCGTGATAAAACACCAATTAACCAATATCCAGCTATTAAAACAATGATAGAAGTAATAATTTTGGGTGTAAAGTCATATAACCACCCAATAAATTTATTGGAATAACTATGTATAAAATCAAATTCGTTTTTTATTAAATTTTCGGATTTAAGAAGAAATATATTGAATTTTATGTCTATGAAATCTTTGAAAGTCATAATTGAAAATTTGAATTAATTTTTAACGTAAAAATATTAAAAAAATCAGATTTCTAATAAAAATTGGTTAAAAAATAATTTGTCAATTTTATTTTTTCTCAATATTTATTTTTCTAAAAATGATATTATTTGTTTGTCAAGCCAATAAAAATTTAAAATTGAATTGCTCAAAAATCCAACATGACCACCATTTTCGGTATAAATGACGGAAATCGCCTTATTACTAAAATCGTAAAAGCAATTTTTATCCAAAAATGGG
>REAG01000342.1 GCA_004294265.1 Cytophagales bacterium
TTATAAATAAATGCTTCGCATTTATCGTAATTCTTTTGATTCTAATATCCATTAAATCCTCTATACTAAGCTACTATACTTTTTAAAATACTTTTTTGGGATCAAAGCTATAATAGTTAAGCAACATTGCAATATCATAAAAATCTTTTCTGGATCCTCTACGTGCGATAGCTGACAATTTCATAGGTATAATATCCTTCACACTTACCATTCTTATATCATCAATCTCTTCAACATCTTGAATCAAAGAATAGGGATAATTAATACAATCTAATTTTACTCCATCGATATCATAGGTAAGAGTCTGTTCAGATTCTTGAATTTTCTTAGATGATGGAAAGCTAGATTTCAAAACACTATCTAATTTTTCTTGATTGAATACATCCTGACAAAACAAATCTATATCAATTGATATTCTATGCCCATATCTCAAAGCTAAATTCGTACCTCACACAAGGTGAAATTTTTTGAGTTCATCAATCTGCATACATGTTCTTAGTATTTCCATAAGTTTGGTTGAGACTGTTTCAAGATGTAACATTTGAAAATTTCTTTGGGAAGAGATAAATAATGTGAAATAAACGCAAGAGCTTGTTGAGATAGATAGTTAATATGTATCACTTCTTGTTTTAAAATTTCTCTATCATATAATCAAAATAATATCTTCATATCTTCAATAGTTCAATAATTCAAGACTTTTTGTATAATAAATTTTTTATGAAGATCGAAATCTATGGACTCTTTTGGAGTATCTCGAAATAACATGTCGGAAAATTGAAGTTTTTTCATCAGATTTTTCTTTATTTTTTACTTAAAAAACAATTTTTTATAGATCAGTTCAAAAAGAATTTTCCATGCATTAGAATTTTTTTGTCCTTTACCAAGACTATAATCCGTATAATGAATATGTACTGGAATTTCATGATATCTAAATCCTATACGACGGATTTCATCATTGATTTCATTGGCATACGCCATTCCATCTGAAGTGATCACCATACGTTGGAGTGCCGATAACCTATAGATTCTATATCCATTGTGAGGATCACTCACCCAGATACGATTGAAAATATACG
>REAG01000301.1 GCA_004294265.1 Cytophagales bacterium
TACTTCAAAAACTTCAGACCGAAGAGGCAGAATTGCTTTTTGATTTTTTTATTAAAAATACAAAAGGTGAAAATTATGTTAAGGATGCTTTTTATAAACTATATATATGTAAAAAAATTAATAATAATAAAGTAAGTTTTCAAATTACAAAAATGTTGATTAAACAAGAGGGCTGTGATGTTTCTGAAACTGATAAAAAAGCTTTAAAATTTGCCAATCTTGAAGTTGAACCCAATATAAACTTACTAAAATCTATGCTTTTGATGGATGGTGGTTATTTTATACAAGCTGATGAAGTTTTAAAATCTATTAAATTCAATTCTTTAAATAATTTAAGAAATAAAACCGAATATTATTATCGATATGCTAGAGTTTTTGAGTCAATTAATAATATTGATAAATCTGTGGAATATTACTTAAAAACAATTGAACTTCAAGGAGATGAATCTTATTATTTTGCTCCAAATTCTTGTTTACAATTAGGATATTTGTATAAAAAATCAAACAAAAACTTAGCTTTATTTTATTTTAATAAAGTATCAACTTATAAAAAACATGAATATAAAAACAGTTTAGATATTAAAGCAAAAATTGCAATTAAACAAATTGATGTTCAGTAATAAATATTTTGAAAATAATAACTTTTATTCAGAAATTGAAATTGATAATTTTATAAAAAAAACCTTAGAATATGCTAATTTTTATTCTGATACGGTTTTTCAACTCAATGGATTTTCTGTTCCTTATTTATATGATAGTTTTCCAAATGTTATTGCTTGGGGAATTAAAAGTGAATTAATATGTAAGAATGACTTAAATTCTTTTGATAGGTTGAATCAATTTTCGGCTTCAATATCCCTTCCTATTTTCGGCTTTTTTGGGTATAACCTTAAAAATCAAACTGAAGATATTTTATCTTCCAAAATACCAAGTATTGAATTTCCCGATTTATATTTTTTTGAACCTGAAAATATTATTTATTTTAAAAATAATGGTTTTTATATCGTAAGTTTATCTAAAAATAGTGATGTTGTATATCAAAATATAATTTCTTTTAAATCATCAGAAAGTGCTATTTTTAATATTTCAAATAGGAATGAAATTAATAAAAATTCTTATATAAATGATATTAATTATATTAAAGAAAAAATTATTCGTGGTGATGTTTATGAAGTTAATTATTGCACTGAAACTTTATTGAATGCAACTTTAAAACCTGTAGATTTATATTTTAAACTTACTGAAATTTCTCCAATGCCGTTTAGTGGTTTTGTAAAATATAATAATAAATATATTCTTTCGGCTTCGCCTGAAAGATTTTTAAAAAAGCAAAATGATACTTTTATTTCTCAACCGATTAAAGGAACTGTGAAGCGAGGAATTTCTGAAATTGATGATAATAATTTGATTTTTGAATTACAAAATTCAGAAAAAGAACGAGCTGAAAATATAATGATTGTAGATTTAGTTAGAAACGATTTATCGCATACAGCAAAAGATGGCACTGTTGAAGTAGTTGAATTATGCAAAGTTTATTCTTTTCAGTTTGTGCATCAAATGATTTCTACTATTAAATCCATTAAAAGTAAGAATATTTATTTTACTGACACAATAAAAACTTGTTTTCCAATGGGCAGTATGACGGGTGCACCTAAAATAAGTGCTATGAAATTAATAGATAAATTAGAACATACAAATAGAGGTGTTTTCTCTGGTTCTATTGGATATATTACTCCTACTCAAGATTTTGATTTTAATGTAATTATTAGAAGTTTAATTTATGATGATGAAAATAAATTAGCTTCTTTTCATGTAGGAAGTGCCATAACTATTGATTCAGATGCTGAAAGTGAGTATAATGAATGTTTTCTAAAAAGTTTTGCTATCAAAAAAGCTTTAGGTTTAATTTAATTATTTATATATTCTTACCCAAGCACTTGCTTTCTATTTGCATCTAAATTTAAAAATATCCATAGTAAAATAGTAAACGACCATAAAGATGAACCACCATAACTAAAAAAGGGTAGGGGAATTCCAATAACTGGAAAAAGTCCGATAGTCATTCCAATATTAACTGTGAAATGAAAAAACATAATACTCGCCACGCAATATCCATATATACGAGCAAAGTTTGATCTTTGCCTTTCTGCCAAATATATTATACGTAAGAATAGTGATAAAAATAATCCTATTAAAAACAAAGTTCCAAGCCATCCCCATTCTTCACCAATGGTACAAAAAATAAAATCAGTATGTTGTTCAGGCACAAAATCAAATTTAGTTTGAGTTCCCTCCAAAAATCCTTTTCCAATAAATCCACCTGAACCAATAGCAATTTTTGATTGAGTAACATTCCATCCAAAACCCAAAGGATCTGCATCTGGATTTATAAGTGCTTTTATTCTATTTTGTTGGTGTTTTTGAAGTACATTATTAACAAAAAAATCAACTGAATAAGTAATTCCACTTGAAATAAGTGCGATTCCTAAAACTATAAATACAGAACTTATTTTACGTCTTACATTTCTATTATATAATATGAAAATAATACTAATTACTGTGTAAGAAATACTTAAATATATTTTATCAAAAATTAAAGCCATAATAAATAAAAACGCAGATGCAACACCAATAACTAGCACAGTCGGATTCATTCCTTCACGATACAAAACCAAGAAAAAGCATGAAAATACGAGTGTTGAGCCTGTATCGTTTTGTGCTAAAATAAGTAGTGCTGGAAAAAACATAATGGCACAAACAGTCATTATACTTTTCATATTGTCCATTTTTACATATTGTTGAGATAAAAAAGCAGACACAGCCAAAGCGGTTGCCATTTTAGCAAACTCGGACGGTTGGATAGCAAAACTTCCAATTTCTATCCAAGATTTTGAACCTGCTACAACTTTTCCGCCTATTAATACACCAATTAGTACCACACATAATGCTCCATATATTATGAAAGCAAAGGTTTCAAAAAAACGATGATCAATGAGCATTATTACTAAAAGTAAAACAATCGCAGTTCCAATCCAAAGCATTTGTTTGCCGCAGTTAAGACCAAGATCAAAAATACTTGGATGTAGTTCAGGGTCGTAAACGGCTGCAAAAATATTGAGCCATCCGAGCATAATTAGTAATAAATATAAAACAGCAGAAGGTAAATCAACCTCGCTTGTGCCGTTCCTTTGGTTTAGGTTTTGCAGGATCACGTATGAAATCGCGTTTAAGTATGTAATTTTCTACCCAATCTTTTTCTATTTTATGATTGAGATATTTTGCAAATAATAAGCCCGAAATTGGAGCAGCCCACTCTGCACCAAAGCCAGAGTTTTCAACTACTACTGCAATAGCTATTTTTGGGTTATCACGTGGTGCAAATCCAATAAAAACTGAGTGGTCGGCACCGTGAGGATTTTCTACTGTGCCTGTTTTGCCGCAGCCAATAAATTCTTTTGAACGTGCCAAAAATCCTGTTCCAGAACGTACGACCAAAGTCATTCCATTCACAATAGCATTGTAATATTTTTGTTCAATTCCTGTTTCGTGTTTTTTTGTGTAAGTGTCAATTACTGAGTCTTTTCTGCCTATTCCTTTCACTAAATGTGGGGCATAATAATAACCTCTATTTGCCAAAATACAGGCAACATTTGCCATTTGAACGGGAGTAATACTCAACTCTCCTTGCCCGATTCCTAAAGAAAAAATAGTTGTAAAAGCCCATCTGTTTTGTCCGTAAACTTTATCATAATAATTGCTAGATGGTAAGATTCCTTTTTTTTCGTTTGGTAAATCTATTTCAGTTTTACCACCCAATCCAAATTTTACTACGTGTTCTCGCCAATGGTCGTAGCATATTTTTGCATCTTTAAAATAATTGCCTGATTTACCTTGATTTATTATTTTTTTGAAAACATTCCAATAGTAAGGATTACAAGAAAACTGAATGGAAGTTGTGAAATTGGCAGAACAGTGTTTTCCATGGCAAGCAATAATTCCTCTGTTACAAGGAAAAATAGTTGTGGTATCAATAATGTCATTTTGAAGTGCATACAAACCATTTATGGTTTTAAAAATAGAGCCAGGAGGATATTGAGCCATCAATGCACGATTGAAAAGCGGTTTTAAACTATCATGAACTAATTTGTTATAATTTTGAGAAAACGCTTCTCCTGTAAGTAAGTTTGGATCATAATTTGGGGCAGAAACAAAAGCTAAAACTTCTCCTGTGGATGGTTCGATTGCAACAACACTTCCTACTTTGTTCTTCATTAATTTTTCGGCATATTTTTGTAAATCTAAGTCTATGGATGCAATAACGTCTTTTCCTGGGACTGAAGCTGTGTCGTAAGCCCCATTTTTAAACCTTCCTTTTTCTTCGCCACGCACATTTACCATCACATATTTTACGCCACGAACACCTCGAAGTTCGTTTTCATAAAAAGATTCTATGCCGCTAATACCAATATAATCGCCCGATTTGTAATTATCTTTTCCTACTAAATTTATCTTTTCCTTACTAATTTCACCAATATATCCAAGGGCACTTGCAGCTACCGATTCTGGGTAATTTCTTACAGTTCGTGCTTGCACATAAAAGCCAGGAAAGTCTGAAAGTAAATCTTGAATATGAGCAAATTTTATATCCGACATTTGCTCAAAAAATACAGATGGTTTAACGGAAGAATATTTTTTTGCAACTTTTAATCGCAAATTAAATTCTATGGTGTCTATCCCTAAAAAATTACAAAATGATAGTAAATCTCCATTCAAACGAAGTTTTTTAGGAATAATCATCAAATCGTAAACGCCTGTGTTTGCCACCAAAAGTTTTCCTTTTCTATCTTTAATAATTCCTCTGTAAGGATATTCAGTTATGCGTTGAATGGCATTTTGAGCTGCCTCTTCTTCGTAAGATTTATCAATTACTTGAATGATAAATAATTTTACAACAAATACAAATGCTACTAATATAAAAATACCTTGTAAAATGAGAACTCGATTTTCTTTCATTATATTACTAAGCCACTGCCCATTCTCTTGGTTTAAAAGTTTTTTTATTATTAGCAATTTTTATTGAATCGCCACTTGTTTTTATCACAAAAAATCCTGTTGATTCAGCATATTTTTCTAATCCGTTTCCAATAATCATTCCTGCAACGCCACCCAAAACGATTTTACCTTTAGTGGCAGGCAAAGGAAATTCTTGTAATTTAGTCATTCGCACTAAATGTTCGTCAATATCATCTTTTTTAAGATTATTTTTTACTTCTATTGCAACCACATAGTCTGTGTTATAAATTAAAATATCAACTTCATAAATAAAATCTAAATTATCATTTTGTTGCACAAAATGTGTTGTCATGGCATGAACAGGAATACCCCAATTCTGAAATTTTCGAGATAAATCAGCTTTCACTTGCTCTTCAGCTAACCTTCCTAAAGTATCGCTAAATTCTGATAATTGCTTTTGAACTTTTTTAAAACCTTTATCTAATCGTGCATCAAATTCTTTACTAGAAGCAATTCTTTCTGCCCTTTCTTTCTCTCTTTCTGCCCTTTCTATTTCATATTTAGCTTCAAATTCTTTTATAGAAAGTTCGCTACTTTCTTTTATTGACTGCCTTGTTTCCAATATGAGAGTCAAAACGCTTTCGTAAGTTAAATTTTCCATTCCCAAGTTTTATATTAGTTTACAAATATACGAAGTTTTTTATTATTCAGTTTACACACCTATATTATATGTACAATCAATTTCGCTTAAATTGTGTTCTTAATATCTTAATTTGTAGATTTTAATATATAGCAAACAGGTTTTTTTAACTTTATAAATTATTTAATAATTTGATTTTCATTAGTTTAAATATTGATATTTTTAAAAATTTGGATTCATTTTTTACTTTTAATTGATTTATATGTAATTTTTATTACTAAAAATGAATTTTTATTTGGATAATAAAAAAACTCCTTGTAATCTTGCACTATTATTTAACAAAATAACATTAATAAATTTTATGAAAAAAGTAATTTTAACAGCTGCCGTAGTAGCAGCAAATTTAGTAGCTTTTGCACAAGAAACTACAACTAATGAAGGTTTTATGCCAGTTAAAGGTGATAAAACATTTGAAATCGAAGCTGTTTCTCCATTTTCTGCTG
>REAG01000302.1 GCA_004294265.1 Cytophagales bacterium
TTATTTGTTCGTGTGTAAATTCCATTGTTTTTTTATTTAAAGGTTGAATTTTAAATATAACATTTCTTTGGGATTACACACTTTTTTGTACACTATCTTAATAGTTTGTCTAATAGTGTTTGATAACGGTCTGTTATTCGTTCAACTTGCACCACAAAACTATCGTGTGTCAATTTTTCTACAAATTCACTTATTTTATCAAGTGTAATTTTGTTAATCAAATCTTTGTAATTTCGTTCTACTTTAATACACGGTGTTTCTATTTCGGGAAGTTTAAAGCCTAAAATATAGATAGTTTTTTTAAGAAGATAATAATTTTTAAGCCCTTTTCTGTTCAGACACTTAATAATTACAAATTCTTTTCTTATTTCCCCATTGGGGAAATAAGAAAAGAATTTTTTAAAATTTATTGAATAGCTATTTAATTTCAAAACACTCAAAAAAAGTTGTTTTTTGAATGCCTTCCCCTTTGGTTAGAGTTAGAGTTAGAGTTAGAGTTGGAGTTTGAAATAAATATTTTTGTTTTGACTTTAAATATATCTAAATGGGCTTTTTTATTTTTTTTAAATTATTTACAAAATTCTCAAAAATTACTTTAGCAGTTTTTAAAAGTTTATTAAAACCTTGTTATTATAAAGTCCAATAAATAATTACAATTCCTTTTTAACTTTTCCCAATTGGGGAAATAAGAAAGGGGTTTTCTAAAAATTTAATTGTAAATATTTAGTGGACTCAATATAATTAAAGTATGATTTACTAAATTTAATAAATTTCAGGAAACTCATTTGGATTTACTTCTTGCATAAGTTGATAAACTGCATCAAAAACCTCTTCAATATTTGGTTTTGAAAAATAATCACCATCCGAAGAATAGGCTGGTCTGTGTTCTTTGGCGGTTATTGTAATCGGTTTGGAGTCTAAATATTGATAAGCACCTTGCTTTTCGACCACTTGTTGTAGCAAATAAGCACTTGCTCCGCCAGGCACATCTTCATCGGCAAAAATTACTCGGTTGGTTTTTTTGATAGATTTAGTAATATCTCCATTCAAATCAAATGGCATAAGCGATTGAACGTCTATTACTTCGCAAGAAATTCCTATTTTCGATAATTGAAAAGCGGCATCTAAAACAATAGCACACATAGCACCATAAGTTACAATCGTTACATCTTTGCCTTCTAACAAAACTTCACATTTGCCGAGCGGTAAAGTAAGTTCTCCAATATTTTTTGGCATTTTCTCTTTTTTGCGATAGGCATTTAATGTTTCTATCACGATAGCGGGATTATCTCCTTTTAAAAGTGTGTTATAAAAGCCTGTTGCTTGCGTAAAATTACGAGGAACGACCAAATAAATTCCACGTGTTATAGATAAAATCATACCAATTGGTGAACCTGAATGCCAAACACCTTCCAATCTATGCCCACGTGTTCGGATGATAAGCGGTGCTTTATGACCGCCTTTGGAACGATAATGAATAGAAGCCAAATCATCTGCAATGGGCTCGAGTCCATAAATTAAATAATCCAAATATTGAATTTCACAAATCGGTTTTAATCCTCTTTGAGCACATCCTATGCCTTGTCCGATGATTGTCTTTTCTCTAATTCCTGTATCAGTAAGCCTCCATTCGCCATATTTTTCTTGTAAACCCGCTAATCCTTGGTTTACATCTCCTATTTTTCCTACATCTTCACCCAAAGCCAAAATGCGAGGATCACGAGCAAAAGCAGCATCAAAACATGCATTTATAATTTCTCTACCATCTACTAACTGTGCATTTTCATCGTATTGCGGAGCAATTTCTTTGATATGCAAAGGCGAAAATTCACTTTCCGAGTAAGTGTGAGAATTATATCTTTCTTTATTTTCTTCGCAGGTTTTGTTTATCCATTGTAAAAGTACTTTTTTTTCTTTTGTAGCAGTTTCATATCGCAAAATTCGTAATGCTTTTTTGACAGCAATCACAGAATCCATACGAATAGGATTTAATGTTTTTCGTAAGTTTTCTTTAATTTCTAATAAAGATTCTTTGTGTGCAGGAAAAATATTTGACACTTTTTCAATTCCTTCTAAGGCAGTAATAAAATCAGTTTTCATGGATGAATTAAATTCTTCCCAAGCTTCATCTCTTGCTTTTTTTACTTCAAATTTTGATTTGATTTCTATCTCTTCAAGTTCCTTTTCAGAAGCAATATTTTGTTTTAAAATCCATTCTTTAAACTTTTTGATGCAATCAAAATCTGATTCCCAAGCCAATCGTTCTTTGGTTTTGTACCTTTCGTGTGTTCCCGAAGTACTGTGTCCTTGTGGTTGCGTTAGCTCATCCACATGAACCAAAACTGGAACATGCTCCTCCCTACAAACCGAGGCTGCATACCGATAAGCCCCACATAAATTGACATAGTCCCAGCCTTTGACCTTTAGAATTTCTATACCTTTCTCGGTTTCGTTTCTTTGAAAACCTTCCAAAGCTTTTGAAATTTCTTGTTTCGTTGTAGCTTTTTCTCGTGGTGTCGAAATGGCAAAACCATCATCCCAAACCGAAACCAACATCGGCACTTGTAAAACCCCAGCAGCATTTATGGTTTCATAAAAAATTCCTTCTGCACACGAGCCATCGCCTATAGTGCCAAAAGTGATTTCATTTCCATTATTTGAAAAATGTTTTGAATATGGTAATAATTCTTTATTTTCTCTGTATAATTTTGATGCATAAGCAAAACCCAAAAGTCTTGTCATTTGAATAGAAGTAGAACTCATATCGGTCGCAGAATTCTTCATTTCAAGCTGGTTGAGCCAGTTTCCGTTCAAATCCAAACTGCGGGATCCATAATGAACATTCATTAATCTGCCTCCTGTTTGCGGTTCTGCTTCTAAATCGGTGTGAGCAAAAAGTTGTGCAAAAAACTGTTTAAGATTGGTGTTTCCAATAGCAAACATTAAAGTTTGGTCTCTATAATAGCCCGAACGCCAATCACCATTTTTAAAAACTTTTGATAATGCCACTTGAGCCACTTCTTTGCCATCTCCAAAAATACCAAATTTGGCTTTACCCATAAAAACCTCTCTACGACCCATTAAACTAGCCTGACGGCTTTCAAAACAAATTTTATAATCTGTTAAGATAGTTATTTTATCAAGTTTTGTGTCTGATACAGAAGTTTTTTCGTTCATAAATCAAAGTACTTTGCTAGAAAACGTGTGGCCATATTACTTGTTTCAAATGTATATATAATTTTTATTTTTACAATTAAAAAATATCAAGAAAATAAAAGACTTATGAACTACTACTGATAATGAAGGATTTATATTTATTTTTAAATATTTTTTTAAACTTATAAAACTCTATAAAAAGTGTCAATAAAGCTTAAATATTGCATGATAATCTACATATAAAATTTAAAATATATTTTCAAATCAAAAATTCCATAAACCATTATTTTATCATTTTTTGGTTTATGATTGAAAGATTTTTTTTTTTATAATTTAGTGCCTATTTCTTTCCGCTCTCTTTCATACCATCTTCCACCATTTTATAAAACTGATCAATTTTTGGAAGTAAGATTATGCGAGTCCTGCGGTTTCTCGATTTGCCTGCTGGGCTATCATTGGAAACCAAAGGGTTAAATTGACTTCTACCCGCTGCAATTATTCTATCTGGCGAAATGTTCATTTCAGTTTGCAATAACCGAACAATGGATGTGGAACGCAGTACGCTCAAATCCCAATTATCTATCATAAATTCTTTATTTCTTACTGGAACATCATCTGTATGACTTTCTACCATCAACTCAAAATCGGGTTTACTTTTGGCTATAATTGCAACTTTATTTAAAATAGTTTTAGCTTTATCGCTCACTTTGTAGCTACCACTTTGAAATAACATTTTATCGGCAATCGAAACAAAAACTACTCCTTTGTCAACATTTACCTCTATATCTGTATCGTCTGCATTGCCTAAAGCACTTTTTATACTCGTAACTAAAGCAATCGTTATCGAATCTTTTCGAGTTAAAGCATCCTGCAAAGTTTTAATTCTTGTGTCTTTTTCTTTAATTGTTTCAAGCGATTTTTCAAGATTTTCGGCACCTTTCGTTGATAAAGTAGTCATGTTGCCTACATTATTTATTAATTTTTCATTACTATTTTTTAAATAGTTTAACTGCTCTTCCAATGCTTGAATTCTAGTGTTAGCAACACTCAAATCTTTTTCACATTTACTAATATCTTTCCCCAAAAGCCCTATTTTATTATCTGAAAGCTGTTTTTCGGCTTGCAAAGTGGTATGCTTTTTTTGAGAAACACATCCAAAAACTAAAAATAAAACCGAAATTACAATTGAAATTGATTTTTTGAGTATCATATATTATGTTTTTTACTTTATGACTATTTTTTTTAAATATTTTTGGGTTCAAATTTAAGATGTTTTACTGATTCACCAGAATCTCGAAGTTCAATTAACGAATCAATTCCAATATTAAGGTGATTAAGTACATAATTTTGGGTTACTGTTTTATCACTTTCTTCTGTTTTAACGCCTTCGGGTGTCATTGGATTATCTGACACAAGTAATAACGCACCATGAGGAATTTTATTGGCAAAGCCTGTAATAAAAATTGTAGCCGTTTCCATATCAATACACAAAGCCCTTATTTTTTGTAAATATTCTTTAAATTCCTCATCATGTTCCCAAACCCTTCGATTGGTTGTGTAGCACATTCCTGTAAAATAATCAAGCTCATATTTTTTTATTGTTGCCGAAACCGCCATTTGCAATCTAAAAGAAGGCAAAGCCGGTATTTCAACAGGCATATACGAGTTACTTGTACCCTCACCACGTACAGCTGCAATGGGTAAAATAAGGTCTCCAATTTTTGTAATCTTACGCAATCCGCCACATTTTCCTAAAAATAGCACAGCTTTTGGATTAATTGCAGTCAGCAAATCCATAATAGTTGCCGCCATTGGACTCCCCATTCCGAAATTAATAATAGTAAGATTTTCAGAAGTTGAGGTTTGCATTGCTTTATCTCGTCCAAAAATAGGTGCAGAAAATCTTTCAGCAAATTTTTCTACATAATTATAAAAATTCGTAAGTAAAATATATTCTCCAAATCCATTTAAAGGCGTTCCTGTGTATCTTGGAAGCCAATTTAAAACAATTTCTTCTTTAGTTTTCATTAAGATTTTATTAAAAAATGAAATTAAATAATATTATAAACCATGTAAATACATTTTAAAGGTAAAACACAAATATTTATTTCAAAACCTCATAAATAACCTTTTCTCAAAACGAAAGGAACTCAAAAAAACGGAGTTTTGTGAGTGTTTAGAAATTAAATGGGCTATACAATAATATTAAATTATTTTACAAATATATTTTAAAACTGCAGTATCTGTCACAAAAATAATTTCAAATTTAGATAATTTTTAAAAAGTAATTAGAATTAAAATGATTTTTTATAAATATTGTTAAAAGGATTTTATTTTAAACCTAGTAATTATATTTTTAATTGATTAATTCAGTAATATAAAAAGAATAATTTAGTATTATAAACAATTCTAATTGAAAATGAATTATATTTCGTTTGTTTCTTGAATCTAAGCTTTTAATTGTATCTTTTCATAATATATTTTTCAAAAAAATACTATTTTCTTTGAAATTTCATGTAGTTTCTATATTCTTAAAGAAACTTATTAGGGAACACCTAAAAACCTCAATTCCGTTGAAGCCCTCCCAATTGGATTCTGCTGTTTCGTAGCAGAAATTGGGTTAGGGCGGAGTTTTTAAAAATAATATTGGGGTTTTTAGATATCCCGATTAATAAAAAAAGTAATATATTTTTATTTTATTATAATAACTTTTTGGAACTGCCCATTTAATTACAAAACACTCAAAAAACGAATTTTTTTGAGTTCCCACCCCTTGGATTCTGCGGTTTCGTAGCAGAAATTGGGTTAGAGGTGGGGCATTTTTTTGAAATATTTACATCGGCTTCTATAATAACTTTTTTATGATATTAACTTAACGGTAAAATATCTGTAAATTAATTAGATTTTTCCATAAATATTGGTATATTTGTGGCATGGAAAAAGTAGATTTTAGAACCCAATCCGAAGAAGTAAG